>JALNXC010000021.1 GCA_023230535.1 Alkaliphilus sp.
AATGCATTTTCACTATGCTTTTTCATTCTGAGAACGAGTGTTTCCATCCCCAGATTTGTTAAAAAGGCATTAAAAGGGCTCATGGTGTTTCCCAAATCTCTCAGAAGCTGCATCCTGGCCTTTACAATATAAGCCTGTTCCTTAAATGTTTCCGTATAGCTTATGCCATGATAGCTCGGATCCGGTTCTGTCAATTCCGGAAACTTCCCATTGTCCCAATTAAAATTACCGCCATCAACTATTGCACCGCCTAAACTGATGGCATGTCCGTCCAAATATTTACTCGTGGAGTGTGTTATTATGTTTGCCCCATATTCAAACGGATTGCATAGATACGGTGTAGCGATAGTGTTGTCTATGATCAACGGAACATCTATTTCCTCTGCAAATTCAGACATCTTTTTAATATCCAACACTTCTGTTCCCGGATTGCTTATTGTTTCCGCAAAAACAGCCCTGGTATTAGGTTTGGCATATTTTAAGAACTCTTCTATTTTCAAGGATTGATCGACAAAATCCACCTCTATCCCTACCTTTTTGAATGTTGTCGACAGCAAGGTCATAGTGCCGCCGTATAAACTTGATGCCGCTATTATATGTTGGCCGTTGGAGCATATATTTAACAGGGATATCAAGGTAGCCGACTGGCCTGAAGATACGGCCAAAGCCCCTACACCGCCCTCCAACAAGCTGATTTTTTTCTCTAAAGCCTCTATCGTAGGATTGCTGATTCTGGTATACATATGGCCCGTCGCTTTTAAATCAAATATATCGGCCAGATAATCGGGATCCCCATATTGATAGGTCGTACTCTGTACTATGGGTAAAACCCTCGGTTCTCCTGATTTTGGGCTATATCCTCCATGAATGCAGATTGTTTCCTTTTTCATATTATATTCCTCCTTCTATACGTAAAACCGGGGAGCAGCCCAAGATCACTGAAAAAATTCTAATTTTATAAAAAGTATTAGAAATATCACTCTGAGCACGACGAAGAATCTCGCTTTACCTCTTTACTCATACGCCTCTCTCTAGTCTGCCTACTTTGTCCCTTAGACTGCTCAAATCCCTGTTTAAATCTCCTAATCTTGTCTGCAGCGCTTCTTGTATTCTATTTATTCTATCATAAGTATTCCTTAATTTATCTAAAGAATCCTTTATTTTACCCTGTACAAATAAATCTGCAATTAACCCGTCAAAGAAATAATCCGCAAATGTAGCAAATCCACTGATTTCAATATCCATATCCGACGGCAAATTAACATGGGACAGGATTGTATTGAGGGTCCTTATTTCCTTTTCCAGATCCTTTATTTCCCGCCTCATATCATTTATCCTGGAATGTTTTACAGCAGTAGATATAAACCCTCCTCCTAGTATGTCCCATATGCCCCAACTCCTGGCACTTTCCAACGATTTTATAGCTTTTTTTAAAGACGAGAGAGCCCTTCCACAGGCTAAAATACCTTCCTTAACACCCCTGACAATTAATTCTTTTTCAGATAGTTCTTCCAGACAACTTTTTAACTCGCGAGCCGCCCCATCATTTTTGTCCAGTATTAAATTCCGTCTTTCTTTGATCAATTCATCATATTCCAAATCCAATGAGTGATAATTTTCTATCTGTTCTTTATAAAAATTAATATCTTTCTCGATATTTGCAATAGAATCTCTGCAATTTTCGTATTTTGATTTGATAATATCATATTGCCGCAATTCCTCCTGAAGGTCCATGTCTTCTTTTCGAAAAATTAAGCCTATGACACTTGGGGATTGCAGCCTTTTTATCTGCCTCTCTTTCTTATTTAAAGCTTTACCGAGTTCTCTTCCCCTGACCCGTTCTTTTTCTAATTCTTGTTGTTTTTGTTCTAATATATCAGAAAATTCCCGCCTTTTCTTTAAGTTTTCCTCTATCTCATTTATCTTCTTATTGATGTCCTCCAATATGGATACACCTCCCCGACTAATAATTATTATACACCAGTTTTTAATAGGTTTTAAGGAATTTTTAGTTAATTCGCGTATCAAATGCACTGGGGACGTGAATCTCATTATTTGGGGACAATAAATAATATACTTTATGAAACAGATTCAATATTTATCGGAAAAAGGGTTGAGATAAGGTATGAACCGGATTGGTTAAATGATGTTACCAAACCCTTACCAATTTATCAAGATGGAAAAAAAGTAGGGGAGGCAAAAGTAGTCCGTTTTCACGATAATGCCCATGTAATGAGAAAGTTCACAGGCAATAGAAAAAAGAATATTGAGATTAATACTGAAACAGCATCAAAAGAAAATGCTATTAAAAAACCTGTTATTGAAAATTCAATATCATATAGTGGAATGATGGAAGGTGAAAAAAATGTTTAGGCAACTTTCAAGCCGTGATACAAAAGAACTTGATTCAAGATTAAAATACATACTGGAAAACAGGGGTATCTGCTTAATTGTAGGTGAACCCGGATCAGGTAAATCAATAGGATTAAGAAGGCTCACGAATAATATGAACGGCTCCCTTTACAAGCCCTGTTATCTTCAACTGACAACATTGACAATTAAAGATTTTTATCAGGCCATAGCAATGTTACTATGTGAAATATCGAAATATAGAAAGGTGCAATTATTCAACCAAATACAAAATTCTATACAAAATCTATACTATGAACAGCGTATAACCCCGGTAATAATCATAGATGAAATTCATATGGCATCCATATCCATACTGGATGATTTAAGATTGTTATTTAATTTTAAGATGGATTCTGCAAACCCTTTTGTATTAATACTTTCAGGACAACCACAAATCAGGAATAAACTTGCATTAAATACTTGTTATCCTTTAAGGCAAAGAATAACCATGAGATATTCCATGCAGGGATTATCCTTAGAAGAGACAGCCGATTACTGCACCAGCAGGATGAAGATTACAGGTTGCGCAGACGATATATTTACACCGGCAGCCTTAGAAGCAATTCATACAATATCAGGCAAATTGTGTAAAATCTTATTTATCAAAATGTGTCAATTTTAGTTTATCATTCACAAGGGGTACCGAGGAATATAAATAATATTTCAATAACAAGCCTTATGTATTCAACGGAAAGGAAGATGCTGACCGTGGATGATGAGGCGGTTTATCAAGCAAATATTGAAACAGGGGTATAAATTAGGAATAAAACAGTTTCTTGCCTATTTGGATGATAGGGCCCTGCAGGGATGCAACCTAAGCGCCAAATAGGATTCTATAAAAACATAAGAAACATAAAGAGGAGTCATTATCTTGATTCCTTTTTATGTTTTAAAGAACAAAAGCAATAAATCCCGGGGGTTGGGGCAGAGCCCCAAAATCTTTCTAAATGCTGATATAATTTAAGAAATTTTAAAATAATATCTGCAATAATTTGATAATATATAGCTTTTTTCTATATCCGAAACTATTTTAATTTGAGAAATTTACCTATTTTAATTTGAGAATCGACAAGGCTTATAATTCCAATGTACTTTTAGCAGCATAACACATAAAATTTTATACGGATTAAGTAAACCCGATAATTCTTAAACTGCGGGTCTAGTTTGTTGTACCCTTTTTTACCCGGCATCATTTCATAATAGCAGTTACTGAGCGTTTATGCCGCGAAAACCTCTTGATATAGGGAAGCACCCTCTGGTACAATCTCGCAGGCGGAAACACGCCTGTGCAAACATAAAGTTTGTTTTCGCCTATTCACGGGAGTCCAGAGGGTGCAGGGGCCCCGTGTCAAGAGGAACGTGGAATAAATGCGGCGTTTATTTCAAATTTGATTGTATTAGTGCTATCGACTACTAGTATTTTTTAATTTTTGTATTGACTTTTAGTAGCTGGTCTGTCTTTCAGCAAGCATAAGAGTCGTTGCAGCGATAATTGAGTCGGCGGCTATAATGAGCCGCTTTCTGTTATATCGGTCTGCCCAAACACCGGCAAACAAAAGCACTTTTTTCTCAGGCAGCACCCATTCCGGTGGCAGTACGGTGATAGGGCGGGCTTGCACAATAAGGACTTTTTCCTTTTCCATCGCCCATTCAATATCCATCGGCATCTGATAAAGACGCTCAATTTTCATGCCCAGCCATGCTAACTCTTCTATCTGTTTTTTTGACAATACGGGCTTTTTTTTCAGTGAATCGGATACGGGAACTTCTTTTGTCCCCTGAGCGGTACGGACAGTCATAATCCGCTTTTCGGCAGTTTCCCGATAAGCTATCTTACCCGTATCTTTCTTTACAATGATTGTATCAGGCGTTACCAGACCCGATACTATCGCTTCTCCAAGCCCCCATGCGGCGTTGATAACAAGTTCATCGCGCTTGCCGTTGATTGGATTTGCCGTAAACAGAATGCCCGCCGCGTCGGAAAAAACCAGCTTTTGAACGACAACGGCCAACGCCACGGTGCCATTGTCGATGTTGTTATTGAGGCGGTAGGCAATGGCCCGAGCCGTCCACAAAGATGCCCAGCACCTTTTGATTGCAGCCAAGACTTCCTGTTCGCCATGGATATTGAGATAGGTTTCCTGCTGACCGGCAAATGATGCGCCAGGCAAATCTTCGGCAGTCGCCGATGAGCGTACAGCCACCGGCGCATTCTTCATCTTCCCATAGACCAAAGAAACGGCGGACTCTATTTTACGCGGAGTTTTTGCTTCCGTGAAAAAGCTGCCTATCTGTTGGGATGCGGTATCCAAGGCGTCAGAATCGTGTGGATCGATTCCCTTTAACGCATCTAATATCCGGCGTTGAATTCCGTTCTCGGATACAAAGAGCCGGTATGCCTTTGTGGTGACATGGAAGCCGTCCGGCACGGGTAGTCCCGCAGCAAGCATCTTCGCTAATGACGTTCCCTTCCCACCGACATTTTCAAGTGTTGCATCGTCGTTCGAGAGAGACAAAACAAAAGACATAAAGCGTTCCTCCTTTACATTTTGATACCATTCAGGAAAATCCCGACCACTTCACTGAGCATTTCCTCAGTGCTTCCAGTTGGGCGGGTTGTGTACAGAACCGTGACCATCGAGTTAATGAGCAGACGCGCGGCGAGCAAGGCATTCACATTGCGAAAGAGCCCTTTAGAGATACCATCCTCTATGACCGATTTCACCATATCCTGATACACATATCCCAGTCACGCAAAACGTCAATAGTGATGCCGAGTTTTTCGACAGCTTCATTTCTACCGATGAACAGAAAACTTTCACACGGCGTATCACTATTCTTAATAATGTCAAGAGCTATACTAATGGCTTCTTCAGTCCGCGCCCTTTTTTCTTTTAGATGTTCAAAATATTTCTGTGTGCCCTAATACGCGCCGTCAATATCAGCCGCCGCCGCTGTTTTCACAATTTCAAAAACTTCCTGTCTGAGTCTACTGCTGATAATCTCTGCCTGAAAAACAGTGCGCAATAGTTGAAGCTGCTCAAGATGCCTGTCGTTAAAAATACGGTATCCACTTGCTGTCCTTGGTATCACAGGAATCAATTTCATCCCCTCATAAAACCGTATTGTATTCGGATGTACACCTATCAGCTTTGCTATTTGAGCTGTTTGATACGTCATGACGAAACCACCTCGTTTCTTGATCTTTCTTAAAACAAAAACAGTATACCATAGATTTTTTAATATGGTGGCATACTGGAGGGTTTGGAGCTACAAATCATATTTTTTTAGTTAAACAGTGCTCGAACAGGTATGGCCTCAATATGTCCCCTGCATGCCATAGGAACAAGTCTAATTCGCGGTGCATCGTCAACAGCCCATTTATATCCGTAAAGCTCTGGATTAAAGTTCTCTATTTTTTTGTGAAAGCAAATTGCTCCATTTATGTCTATGGCATTGTTGAGAGTGTGCCTTGAAAAACCATCATTGTGCACGGAGGTAACTCTATAATTTCAAAACCTGTCGGAACAACATCATTATACCGAGCCGATACTTCCACTCCTATCGCATGATAAAATTCATGGGAGCCAATCCTTCCTTGCGACCACCATATTTCTATTGGCTCATGCAGAGCTTCTTTTATGGTCGAAAGAATGTCCCACTCTTTCGGGGACAAGGGCGAGGACAAGGGGACGGGAGTTTTGTCCCCATTTTAAAGTAAATTCTCATATTTTTGCTTTCCATGTAAAACTCGCATAATAATAACTTGATTTTTTTCTTCCTCAATTAAATAAAATATAACATAATTATTAATTATTAATTTTCTATATCCTTTATTTCCTAGATATTCATCAGCCACATGATTACAAGAAAAAGGAAACTTCCTTAATCTCATAATTCCTTTTTCTATTCTTTCCAGAGTATTAGTAGCTGCAAATGTAGCAAATAGTTTTTCTGATATATATTGATAAATATTGTCTAAATCTTCTGCCGCTTTTGGGGTCATTTTTATAGTGTAATTATTTGCCATACCTGTCTTTTAAACTCTCAAATACTGCTTCAGCATCTAAAAGCTTTTCTCCGTTTTTTATTTGATTCTCTGCCTCTGCTAACTTCTCATATAAATCTGCTTTTGCCAATTTGTCTTTATAAGTTTCCATACTCATGACAACTAAGTGCCCATAGCCATTCTTTGTAATATAGATAGGTTCTTTGCTTTCCTCACAAAGCCTTGATATTTCACTTGTATTTCTTAAATCTTTTATTGGCCTTATATCAATCATAATATTACCTCCTCAGATATATTATGACCTTATTATAGCATAATTATGTTATATTTACTATTCGTTTTACTAATTTCTTTAAAACATAACAAAGTTCTCCTCTTTGATATAAAGTTTAATTAATTACCTGTTAGAAGCACATTTGAGATTTTTTAGGCAAACACCAAACACGCAAACACGGGGACGGTTCTCCTGTTTGAGTCCTTTTTTAAACCTTCACTTTATAGATCCTGTGAATGGTGAAGCCGGTAAGCCTTGATAACTGTCTCAAGGAAATCCCCCGATCTTTTTTTAGATATTTTATAATCTCATCCTGGATTTCTTGCTCCATATTTTGAAGTTTAGACAAATCTATATTATATTTATCTAATGCTAAATCCCTCACATCTTTATCTGAAGGTGTCTTTTTCTCTTCATCAATATCTAGGCACCGGCTATCGGTGATTTCTATGTGAAATTTGCCAAGCTCTGCTACCGCTTCTTTTTTATCGGATGAAAACATCTGCAAAGCAAAATTGGTATCCACTATATTACTTGTTTTGTAGTATTCATTATAACTGCTCCATTTGTAATCTTCTGTATTGCTGACTAAACCTGCCTTTACCGGGTTCTGATGAATATAGCGTAACACAGTTAAAAAATAGGTATCGTCTTCTACCGGTTCACTTTTGAATCTACCCTGAAATAGATGCCCACTTCTATCATATTGCCGGTTATACCAATAGGCATAACTTACCCCTATTCGTCTCATGGTGTTTCCGATCTTCTCATTTCCTTCTTTAATCAATAAATGAAGATGATTCCCCATCAAGCAATAGGCATATAATTCAAAGGTAATTTCTTTTTTATATTCTCCTAAGGTTTTTATATATCTTGAATGATCCCTATCCTCAACAAAAATATTTTGCCGATTTATTCCTCTTACCATTACATGATATATTCCTGTTGAACTTAATAATCGCTTTGTTCGTGGCAATTCTAATCACCCCAAAGGTATTATAATCTGATATTTAAATTATATCGAACAAAGGATCCGTCCCCTTGTTTGAGAAATCTATCTCTACTCTTATAACGTAAATTGGGGGCTTTTTGTGACAGGAAGAGATTCAAATTATGGATAAAACATTAAAAAAATGGCCCCGTCTCGCCATTTTTTAATATTGTCCCTATTTTAATTATGCATCGGGGACGGTTCCTGTTGCATTCCAAAAATAAATGTGATTTGCATTATTATATAAAGGCACCTTTACTTAAGGGGACAGATGGTGTCGAGGGAGTGTCTGGTGTCTGATGTCAAGGGGATGCTTCGAAACTATTGAAAAACGATGTAAGAATATGTAAAATTAAATAAATGAACAACACGAACAAACAACACAAAAGAACTGTCCCCTTGTGTTGTGTGTTCACATATTTATAAAATACAAAAACAAAGGTAAGGATGTACCCGCATATGCTAGTATTAATGTATTTGTCATAGTAGACATAATATCTTTTCCTACATTCATTCCAGATTTAAATAGGGATATAGAAGATATAGTTGGTTGCTTTTTCTTCATTTCGAAGATAAAAGATGTAATAGACATTCCTATATCCATTACAGCGCCCATAGTTCCTAAGATCATTCCACTAAACAACAACCCCTTATAATCTATAAGTATATTTGTATGTGTTACAAGTGCTTGAACATTATCATCGCAAAGGCCTGTAAGAGCCATTAAATTCCCAAAATAAAAGGCAAAAAGTCCGGCTATTATTGTTCCGCCTATAGTGCTTATAATTGCGCAAAAGCTTTTTTTGCTAAAACCGCTTATCAATATAAAGTTTATTAATATAGAAATTGAAGAAACTAGGATGGTAGCTAATATAGGATTAGTTTTATTTAATAATAGTGGTATTAGGCAAAATATAATCAACAAAAAAGTTGCTAATAGAGATAGAGTTGCAAATATTCCTTTGAATCCTCCAAAAATAATTAGTACAGCTATAAAGACAATAGTTATTATCTTAATTGTATTTTTTCTATTTATATCAAAAACACTAATCTGTTCAATGGCACCGTTAACTGATTGTAAACAAACAATTATAGACATATTTTTTCTAAATTCAACATCATTAGATGTTTCCAGAATGGGCATATGTTCAAGCTCAATTATTTTATTTTCATAAGGACCTTCTGTAAGTTTTGCTTTAATTCTATATATTGTTATATCATTTTTTATTTCTTCTTTTAATTCAGTTATTATAGCTGTATAGTATTGATATTCCTTATCTTCTCCACAATAACAATCTATAGGAAGTATACAAATAAAAATAAAAATTACTATAAAAATGAATATTTTATATAATTTTCTCATAAGTTCCTCCTTGTCCTATAAGAATTATCCTTAAATAAAATATTAACAAAAGTTGTAATTCATATTCTAGGATATGAGACAAGGTATGAAAATATGATTGCAAAATATGATGGGTACACTATCCCCAATATGACAATTTCAAAAACATATTTACGATCTTTTGCAATTCGAAAAATTCTTCTTTGGCTAAAATATCGTAATCTTTACCATAAATACCCCTAGATTCCAAACTCCATAAAAATGATTTGAAATTAGGATATTCATGGATATTTTTATTTAATAAGTATATAAAATGTTCCAGCTTTTTATAGTTAATTGTGTTGTTATTTTTTTCTTTTTCATATAAAGATAAATCCATTATTAATTCCAAGGGTTTTGTTACCTTATATCTGTAGCCATTGACATTATCGGGTAAAAAATCGTTTTTATAGTTTTTATAACTTTCACATACTATCCTATACATCGTATCCTCCCCTGAACTGTGATAACTTTTTTACAAACAAACCCCTTTTAGATTCATATAAATCATTTCTTGATAATACCTCATCTACTATTTGATTTATTAATTTTCTATCCGCTATTTCTATCAGTTTATCAATATCCTCTATATCTTTTTGTTCCAGTCTGATTATTTTGCTTACGATTATATCTTCCGGAGATAATAAATACACATTTAAATATTCGAATTTATTTAATTTTATAGCTCTCTCCTTATATTTGGGTGATACAACAGTACTCTCATATTCTAACATATCAAAATCTCTTAACTGCACAAAAACCCTTCCCAATGCAGAAGGATAATTTAAATCTATAAAATCAAAATCCCTTGTGGCCCTTTCGGTATATTGCCCTAATATACAGGCAGCGCCCCCTAAAAAATATATATCAAAAGGCCTTATATCAAAAGCCTTTGCAACCTTTTCCAGGTCCTCCTCGATTTCTAAAAATTCACAATCATCTTCTTTTAAATGAAATGCTTCAAACTGTTCTATTGATCCCTGAAATAACCCCAAAATTATTTGTTTTTCGGTAGTGTCTACCAGCACATTACTCCCACTCGCACTCGTATAACTATTATAACTACTCCATTCATAGGCTGATACATCCGATACCACTTTTGCCTTAACGGGGTTATTATGTATGTATCTGAGTGCCTGAATAAGATATTCTTCCGTGCCAATAATCTCGCTCTTGAATCTATCTTGAAATACATGGCCTACCCTTTTATATTTATGGTTATATCTACCCGCAAACTTGATATTAATCCATTTGAACGTTTCTGACATTTCCTGCAACCCAGAATGAAGCAAAAGATGAACATGATTGTCCATTAAACAATAAGCTACTACTGTAATCTTATTGCCCTCCACCGTATGCTGCAACAACTC
>JALNXC010000022.1 GCA_023230535.1 Alkaliphilus sp.
TATAATTCTACTTCATCGTATTTAATATGTTTTCCCTTAAATATTGTCGGGAAAAGAAACAGCAATTTTAATTTTGGCATCTTCCTCACCACACATATATCAAACTGTCCATCAGAGACTTCGGCACAAGGTGCTATATTCATTCCGCCACCGTAATAAGCCCCATTGCATACCGCAACCAGCATAATTTCACCGTTGTATTTTTTATCATCTATTATCAGTTCCACTTTTATACCTCTAAACTTACCCAATGCTTTAACAACGCCCATAATATATGAATATGTACTTGAAAAATACCTCTTTATTTTATTCGCTTCCTCCGCAATCAATGCATCCAGACCGATACTGGAAAAATTGATAAAATATCTATTTTCTAACCTGCCCAAGTCTATTGATATAACTTTTCCGTTTACCAAGGTTTTTATCGCATCTTCTACATCAAAGGGTATATCAAGGGATCTGGAAAAATCATTCCCCGTACCTGCAGGTATGATTCCTAATTTTTGTGTCCCGCCTATCATGCCGTTAACAATCTCATGAAGTGTCCCGTCCCCACCTACGGAAACAATGGTAGTAAAAATATTTTCAATACTTGCTTCTCTCGCAAATAGTTGCCCGTCCCCTGCTTTCTTTGTGACCTTGATTTGATAATTGCGATTATTGCTTTCCATAATTTCCTTTATTATGGGAATTGTTTTTTTTGCTTTGCCCTTACCTGCTATAGGATTTACTATAAATAAATAAGACAAATTTATTCACCTACCCCGTTTGCCGATTACTTCTACCGCCCCTGACATCTATCCTGTCCAAAGCATTAACTTTTGCCCTTTCCAGGGCCTGCAGTTCCTCAACGGAAAGGCTGTAATTTGAAACGCCGTTTTTTACAGGTTTTGCATAGGATACAGTCTCTATTCTTCCGTATATGCCCGTTATAATGATTCCATCGTTGTTTTCATCCAATAAAGCAATTGAATAACTCAGATCGCTACCCGTATCGTCAAAAGCATTATACCTGATTATACCTACTTTTTGTATGCAAAAACTCAAACGATTATCAAACACATTCAATTGACTTTCTATCCCGTCTAAGCGCCTATGTACATCTTCCACTCTGTTGATATGTTCAAACAAAATTCCTTCTATCTGTTTCCCGTCGGTTCCTCCTACAAGTTTTCTATACCTATCCTTTAAATTAGAACTAGTACTTATGTTTATTATTAAAAGTATAATAATCAATATATTAAGCACCAGGCTTCCCATTAACAATAATGCATTGTAATGATTGAAGAAGCCCATAACCCATTCCATTTTTATTCTCCTTCCATATATACGTGATAGCTATATTATAAACTAAATTTGTCGAAGATTGTAGCTATTTTTATAATATTAAAGGGGCTGTCGAGGAAATAGCCCCAAAAAAACCAGTACACTCGTAGAAGTTATACTGGTTTTTTATGTAAAAAACAAAAAAGATGGCTGATCAGGACCATTAGCAGGACCGCTTGATAAGATTGATGAACTCTTTTCAAGATACAACACCCTCATCACAGGGACCGGCTACGACAAAAAATATGGACTGAGGAAAGAAAAAATATTCGTCATCGAAGGGATGAACAGGGTTCGTGAAATCATCCAAAAAAATCGAGAACGCAAGAAAACCAATCAAAAGAAAATATCCATGTCCCTATGTTCCATTTATTTGGCAGTTTTAATTATTTTAATCTCCACATCATGCTGATCTACCTTTTTTTCAAGTATATTTAACTTTTCATAGATCAGTTTATAACCATCATATAAAGCTTTATGATTTTCATCCATTTTGTTTTCAAGTCTAACTATAGTTTGATTTGTCTTAGCTATAGACTGATTCGTATCAACTATAGACTGATTTATATTAGATATAGCCTGATTCGTATCAACTATAGACTGATTTATATTAGATATAGCCTGATTCGTATCAGCTATAGACTGATTTATATTAGATATAGCCTGATTCGTATCAGCTATAGACTGATTTATATTAGATATAGCCTGATTCGTATTAGCTAAATCTTCTTTTGTTGCCATGTTTTCTTTCATACCCTGCATTTCACCATACATCCTTGTCATAAATTCGAATAGTTTTTCATTTGATATTTCTTCAGACATTTACTTTGACACCCCCACATCTATTATTATCAGTATATCATTTTATAATCTGCTTTTTCAATATATTTCTTTTCATTCCACAGTAGTTTTGCAAATAGGAGAAACAAAAAGCTAGTCATTAAACTACGTATATGTGCAACTTACTAAATGCCTAAATCTTTGTGATTACTAGGGTTTAAGCATTTTATTTTCTTTTAACTGCAAAATAAAAGATTATAAACTAAATTTGTCGAACATTGTAGCTGTTTTTTTAATATTAAAGGACAGATACGCAAATCTGTCCTTGGAATTGCCTTGTTTGGCAGGTACATAGGTCCGCCGCTGCAATTATCTTATTTAAATGTAGAGATATACCTGTTTGCCTGACCTGAAAAAGCAGATGCACAAATCCGCCGGTCCACCTTACCGGCTCAATAGATTTATTATTCTTTCCAAGTCCTCTTCATTGTAATATTCTATCTCTATTTTACCTTTCTTTGCACCCTTTGTGATATTCACCTTTGTCCCAAGCAAGGACTTCAGGTTTTTTTCGATTTCAATCAAAAAAGCATCCTTAGGTTTACTCTTGGTCTGTTGTTTATCCTTTTCAACGGGATTTGTCAAGTTTTTTACTAATTGTTCCACCTGTCTCACGCTTAAATTTTCGCTGATTATTTTTTGTGCCAATTTATATTGGTTTTCGTTAGGTTCTATACTCAGTATTGCCCTGCCATGTCCCCCGCTTATTTTTTCCTCTATGATATAATCAATTACCCTCTCATCAAGTTTAAGCAATCTCAATATATTAGCTATATAGGATCTGCTCTTCCCTAAAGCTTCTGAAAGCTGTTCCTGTGTAACATTATATTTGTTTATTAAATATCTGTATGCTCTTGCTTCTTCTATGACATTTAAATCTTTTCTCTGTAAATTTTCAATCAAGGAGATTTCCAGAAGTTGTTTTCCTTCATAATATTTGATTATACAGGGGACTTCTTTTAAATCGATGTTTTTTGCGGCTCTCCACCTTCTCTCGCCTGCAATAATCATATATCCCTCCGAATCCCCCACTGCAATTATGGGCTGTATTATTCCATGCGCTTTAATAGAATTTGATAATTCCTCTATACTCTCTTTATCAAAGTTTTTTCTCGGTTGATCGGGATTGGGATGAATTTTGTCAATATCGATTGTTTGAATTCTTTCACCATGAACATTTTCTTCCATGATACTCAAACCTATCATATCGGGAATAAGTGCCTCCAGCCCCTTGCCCAGCCCCCTTTTTTTAGCTTTTGCCATCTATATCACATCCTCTTCTTCCAAATATAAAAATTCTTCTGCCAATTCCGTATATGCCTCTGCTCCTCTGGATCTTTTATCATAGTGAATTATAGGTCGGCCATGGCTGGGAGCCTCCGCTAATCTAACATTCCTAGGTATTATCGTAGTGTATACCTTGCCTTTGAAATAATTTTTTACTTCGTCCACCACTTGAATAGACAGATTTGTCCTTCCGTCAAACATGCTGAGAACCACGCCTTGAATTTCTAAATTCGGGTTTAGATTTCTCTTTACAAGCTGTATGGTATTCATCAATTGGCCTACACCTTCCAAAGCATAGTATTCACATTGTATCGGAATTAACACGCTGTCTACGGCGGTCAGAGAATTTATTGTCAATAATCCTAAAGAAGGAGGACAATCAATAAAAATATAATCATAATCTTCCCTTATTTCATTGACAGCCTTTTTTAATTTTGTTTCCCTGTTTTCCATATTGGTCAATTCTATCTCCGCTCCTGCTAACCCTACACTGGAAGGGATCAAATGCAAATCATCAAATTCCGTATGTATTATAACATCTCTGATATTGATGTTTCCTAAAATGATATCATAAGCGGTATATTCTAATGTGTTTTTATCTACCCCGAAACCACTGGTCGTGTTTCCTTGGGGATCTATATCAATAACACAAACTTTTTTACCGGCTTTAGCAATACATGCGCTCAAATTTACATTGGTTGTTGTCTTGCCCACACCGCCTTTTTGATTAAAAACTCCGATTACCTTCCCCACCTTCTTATTCTCTCCCTTCAATTAAATCACCCTTTGTTATGTTTCACGTGAAACTCTATACTATTATTGCATCATAAATCTTGCTAAAATTCATATGTTTTCCGAAGGCTTTATATAGAATTTCTATATGAGTCCAAAATATCCTTTTTTATTTTATGGACTAACGCCACCGGAAGTCAGAGTCCAAAGATAGAGTACCGGAATATAAATCGATTTCCGGTCCGGTACATCGGTATGCTGATTTCCGATTTCCGATCGGCGGATCAGGCACAACATCTGCTCGGACAGACAAGATTTTTCACTCTTGTAAATACATATATATTGAAAACTGCAATTAAATGCATTTTTTAAATTCCGGATCCGTATATCCATAATTGTATTTTTAATAATATTCATATATATTAAAGAATATAATGTTAAAGTAGTTTAACTTTCTTTTTAAATAAGGGAGGATAATATTATGTTTGGTATAATAATAACCACTTTTTGGATGGTGTTTATAGCTGAACTAGGTGATAAAACTCAATTACAAACAATGCTTTTAGCCGCTCAGTCCAAGAATATATGGCCTGTTTTTATAGGTTCCTCTTTGGCGCTGGTTCTTAGCTCTTTTATAGGTGTCTGTGCCTCAACTGTTTTAACTAAATATATTTCACCCCATTACTTACAAACAGGTGCCGGTTTTGTATTTATTGTAATAGGAATTCTTACATTATTAGGATATATATAAAATCGCATTTTTAAAAAAGATTACTATCTTTTTTAGTAATCTTTTTGATTAGTTTTTCGGTATTTTTACTGTTACCTCTACATATTCACCTCTGTCTATCTGTTGAAACTGTGCATTTTCCTGTCTCTCTTTGATTGCTTCATATGCCTGTTTTAATGTGTTAATATATATTCTGTAATTCATGAAGCTTTTTATTTTTTTAGTAGGATTTGTTTTTTCTTCTTTTCCTATATGCTCCACCATAGCCTTTATTAACTGTTCCGTTTCTTTGACATTTAAACTTTTCTTGATTATTTTATCCAGAGCCTTTTCCCTCAACTCCTCATCGGGAAGCCTCAATAAGGCTCTTGCATGTCTTTCCGTCAATCCGTTCTCTAACAGTCGTTTTCTTACATCCGTCTCTAACCTTAAAATTCTCAATTTATTAGCGATGGTAGATTGGTTTTTTCCTATTCTTTCGGCTAAACTCTGTTGTGTAAATCCATGATCCTCTATCAGATTTGCATAGCCCTCCGCCTCTTCCATAAAATTCAGGTCTTCCCTCTGAAGATTTTCAATAATAGCTAAAATAGCGGAATCCGCATCCGTATAATTATCATTGATTATAGCCGGTATAGTTTTTAATTCTGCCAGCCTTGCTGCTTTTAATCTTCTCTCCCCTGCTATTAATTCATACCTGTCTTCTCCTATTCTTCTGACACTTATAGGCTGTAAAATACCGTACGCCCTGATTGAAGCACTCAGTTCCTCCAGGCCCACTTGGGAAAATGACCTCCTTGGCTGATAGGGATTAGGGATAACTTTATCAATTAAAATTTCTTCTATAATTTTTTTTGTAATACTCATAAATCTTATTCCCTCTTTTCCATAGCAAAACGATAGTCATATATGTTTTTTACTAAATATTCATATGTCAATAGGATTGGGTTACAGTTAATTTACTTCTATAAAAATTTTATTAATCCTTCTATTATGTACTATTTTTGGTAAATTTCGTTTTACAAAATACGTCTTATTTTTGCTATTTTATCGGGTTTTTACTCAGTTTTCCCGCTTTTCTGGGATATTTAATCGGAGTTTGTTTTATTTTCTCTGTAATCAATATATAATGTTCCCTATCGCTAAAGGGTATGTCTATTTTTACCTGCTCTACAATCTTTCCGCCCAATATTTTTATAGCTTTTTTTGCCTCCTCCATCTCTTCTATCAGTTTAGGCCCTTTCTGACAGATGAAATACCCTCCGACCTTTACAAACGGCAGACAATACTCGACCAAAATATTTAACGCCGCCACAGCTCTGGATACAACACAATTATATTTTTCTCTATAATCCTTGTTTTTCCCAAAATCCTCCGCCCTGCCATGTATAAATTCCACCCCGTCCAAGCCGAGCTCTTTGCCGGCCTCTTTTAAAAAACCGATTCTTTTTTTTAAAGAATCCATCAGAGTAAGTTTTATCCCGGGCAACATTATTTTTAAGGGTATCCCCGGAAACCCGGCACCGGTTCCCACGTCTATTAGCCGTATAGATTCGCCTGTTGACCGCATGGACAGATACCCGGTCTGTAGACAGGATATGGAATCCAGAAAATGCATTATGATGATCTCCCTTTCTTCCGTAATAGCCGTTAAATTCATTCTCTGATTCCATTCCAACAAAATATCTTTATATTTAATAAACTGCTCAATTTGATATTGCGATATCTCTATGCCCATTTTTTTTGTTCCGTGTTTTAAAATTTCTACAGGCTCCATTATTTTGCATCCTTTCCGCGTCTTTTCTGTTCCAGATATATCAATAATACGGAAATATCGGCCGGGGATACCCCGGAAATCCTGGATGCTTGTCCCACGGACAGTGGTTTAATGCTGTTTAGCTTTTGCCTGGCCTCTATTCGTAAGCTGTCAATTTTATTATAATCTATATTTTCATTTAATTTTTTATTTTCCAATTTTTTAAATTGCTCTATCTGCCTGAGCTGCTTTTTGATATAACCTTCATATTTTATAATTATTTCACATTGGATTTCGGCGTCTTTTAGCAGATCCTTCGGCCTGTTTTCATCCAATTCTTTAATATTTTCATAATTGAGTTCCGGGCGTTTTAATAATTCATATAGAGAAACCCCGCCCTTTATAGGAGTGCTGTTCGCTTTTTTTAATACATCGTCGGCAATATCGGGAGAGATATGAGTCGTTTTTAAACGTTCCATCTCTTCCTCAACATGTTTTTTCTTTAAGAGATATCTCTCATACCTGTCCTCTTTGACTAAACCAAGTTTATATCCTTTTTCCGTCAATCTGAGATCCGCATTATCCTGTCTTAAAATAAGGCGATACTCTGCCCTTGAGGTCATCATTCTATAAGGTTCATCCGTTCCTTTTGTGACTAGATCATCTATTAATACACCTATGTAGGCCTCCGAGCGGTCCAGTATGAAGGGTTCCTCTCCCCTTATCTTCAAAACGGCGTTTATTCCCGCCATAATGCCCTGGGCAGCCGCTTCTTCATATCCCGACG
Source organism: Alkaliphilus sp. (assembly GCA_023230535.1). Classification (GTDB taxonomy): domain Bacteria; phylum Bacillota; class Clostridia; order Peptostreptococcales; family Natronincolaceae; genus JAAZJW01. The sequence goes on from JALNXC010000022.1 coordinate 7,459, forward strand.
AACCATTAAATTGACCTGCACTGAATAGATTACCGATATGTTTCATTTCTAAGGTGGGCTTCAACTGTCTGGGGTCTATGCAGTCATATTCTATAGCATAAGCCGATCGCATAATTTTTGCGTTTTCCAGTCCTATAACGGATCTGAGCAGTTTTATTTGAATCTCTTCAGGCAGACTGGTGGACAAACCCTGTATATACATCTCCTTTGTTTCTATGCCCTCAGGCTCTATAAAAACCTGATGTGAAGGCTTGTCGCTAAATTTGACAATTTTATCTTCTATAGAAGGGCAGTATCTTGGACCTATGCTCTCTATATCACCGCTGTACATGGCGGATCTGTGGAGGTTCTCTCTGATTATTTCGTGCGTTTTCTCGGTGGTTCTGGTCAACCAACAGGGCTGCTGCTCTTTTTGTATCTCCTTGTTCATAAATGAAAAGGGCACAATTTCCTCATCCCATTTTTGGATACTCATCTTTGAAAAATCTATGGTGTCTTTGTGTACTCTGGCGGGAGTGCCTGTTTTAAACCTTCGCATATTGCAGCCCAGTTCTTTAAGCCTATCGGACAGATACATCGCCGGAAACAAGCCACTTGGTCCGGATTCATAATTGACTTCTCCTATAAAAATCCTGCCCTTCAAATATACCCCCGTGGCTAATATGACCGCTTTCCCATAATAAGCGGACCCCGTTTTTGTAACCACACCCTTTACAATATCATCTTCCACTATTAAATCCGCCACTTCTCCTTCTCTCAGATCCAAATTGTTTTGATTTTCCAATGTTTTTTTCATCTCTATATAATATCTGATTTTATCCGCTTGAATTCTCAGGGAATGTACCGCAGGTCCCTTGCCCGTGTTCAGCATTCTGCTCTGAATAAATGATTTATCTATATTTAATGCCATCTCACCGCCCAGAGCATCTACTTCCCTCACCAAGTGCCCCTTCCCCGTTCCGCCGATAGACGGGTTACAAGGTAAAGAAGCTATGGAGTCCAATGTCATGGTAAGCATTATCACCTTATAGCCCATCCTGGCAACGGCCAACGCGGCCTCACAACCTGCGTGCCCGGCACCTACAACCACAACATCGTAATTTCCCGCGTTATAAATTTCCATTTCTTACCTCCGTGTTTTCCCGTGAAATGAGTTTTTCTCTCCATGCTTCGCAAAATATTATTTCCCTATACAGAAATTTTCAAAAATATGATCCAGCAAATCTTCCCCTACCGCATCTCCTGTTATTTCCCCCAAAGCTTCCCAAGTGTCCTTTATATCCACCTCAATAAAATCCAGAGGCAGCTGTTCTTTTATGGCCTTTATGGCATCCCTTATGCTCTTTATTGCTCTTTCTAATGCGTTTTTATGTCTTATATTGGTAACCAGCAGACTGTCTTTTGCCTTTACTTCCCCTTGATAGACCATATCTATCAGGGCTTCCTCTATTTTTTCTATTCCTATGTTCTCCAATATGGATATTTCGATTATATCTTTATCTCCTATAATACCCCTTACCTCATCGACATCAAGTTTTTGAGGAAGATCCGTCTTGTTGATTATGATCAGGGCCTTTTTAGAACCGATAAGATCTATTATCTCCAGATCTTCCTTTGTAAGATTACTGGAGGCATCCAACATAACTATGATTAAATCCGCCAGATTAAACAGTTCTTTTGATCTTTCAACACCAATTTTTTCCACGATATCTTCCGTCTCTCTTATTCCCGCAGTATCTATCAATCTAAGAGGTATGCCTTTCACACTGAAATGTTCCTCTATGGTATCCCTCGTTGTACCCGGAACATCCGTCACTATTGCCCTGGATTCCCTTATTAATGCATTGAGAAGAGAAGATTTGCCCACATTGGGCTTTCCCACAATTACGGTGCTCAAGCCTTCCCTTATTATTTTCCCCGTATGTGAAGTGTCTAATAATCTCCGGATGTTTTTTTCTATTTCCTTGCTGTTCTCTGATAAATTATCAAGGGTTATTTCATCTATATCCTCTTCTGAAAAATCAATAGAAACCTGTATATGTGCCAGCATTCTTAAGAGTTTTTCTCTGATTTCCGAGACTTCTTTCGATAAAAATCCTTCCAATTGGTTCAGCGCCACATCAAATCCCTTTTCTGTTTTGGCGCTGATGAGATCCATTATCGCTTCTGCCTGTGCCAAATCTATTCTTCCGTTTAAAAATGCCCTTTTGGTAAATTCCCCCGGATTGGCAATCCTGGCACCAAAATTAAGTACCAATCCTAATATTTTTTTTACGGATATCATACCTCCGTGGCAATTTATTTCTACTATATCTTCCCTCGTATACGTGTTCGGGGATTTCATATATGATACTAAAACTTCGTCGATCTTTTCCCCTTTATCGGGATCTATTATATAGCCATAGGTTATTCGCCAGGGCTTGTATTGGCTCAATTTTTTGTTTTCTTTGGATCTGAAGATTTTATCTGTTATATCTATTGATTTTTCTCCACTGATTCTGACTATTCCTATCCCGGCTTCTCCCGGAGCTGTGGCAATAGCTGCAATAGTATCGTCTATAAACATGGTTTTCACCTCTATCCAATAAAGTTCATGCCCTTCCATGTTTCTTATTATATCAAATTTTGTCCGATTTCATCAGGATAAATTTAAATTGTAACATTGCACAATAGTTTAATAATGCATCGTTAATACAAGTCCTGTTGCCTAATAAAATTTAATATAACAATACACGTTCATTTAGTTTCGAATATGAATAATTCCTACAGCTTATTCCGATGAAAAATACTACAATCCGCAAACTTGCTTCGCTTCGAACATGCAGATTGTTTCACGTATTTTTCATCTTCATTCGCTGGGAATTATAATCATATTCTCAAATGCATTCACTTAGTATTTTATATTAAATTTTAAGA
>JALNXC010000023.1 GCA_023230535.1 Alkaliphilus sp.
CTCCATATAAGCCGCTGCGTCCTTGATATTTTTTTTCATGCCATCTTCATCTTTAGATAGAATTTCATACCTTATCCCCATGGCTTCCAATAATTTTAGAGTAACTTCACCCTGTTTAGTATGCTGGGGTTCGTCCTTTTTTCCCGGTTCTCCCCTCCAGCCTATCAATAGCAATACCGGAATATTATAAACCTTGGGGTCCGCCAACGAGAGTAAGGGATTGGTGGCATTTCCTAAACCGGAATTTTGCATATATACCAGTCCTATTTTCTCAGTTGCCAGATAATACCCTGCGGCCAACGCTATAGCATTTCCCTCATTGGCCGCGATTATGTTTCTCTCCCTATCGACATTCCCTATAATATACGCACAGAAATTCTTCAACAGAGAATCCGGAACACCTGAAAAGAAATTTATATTATTTTTATTCAATATATCGCAGAAATCCTTCGGTTTTATCATTTTACCAGCCCTCCGGGAACCAAAGTTAATATTTCCCTGATTGATAGACAACTTTTATCCGCTTCCAGGGCCCTCTCATTTTGCAGTATAGTCTCGGTCGTCTTCACCATTGCGGGGAAAGCACTCCTTATTAAATGATTGGCATATATAACTATATTGACACCCTTAAATTCTAACTCCTTTTCGGTAACCTGCGAATATGATGTCGGAACAACAACTAAAGGTACCCTTGTATCCAAATCATTATATAACATACAAAATTCAAATATCTCCGCAGGGTCCTTCTCCCTGCTATGAATCATTATACCGTCCGCCCCCGCTTCTATATATGCCTCGGCACGCATAATCGCATCTTCCATCCCTGCTTTGAGGATCAAACTCTCTATCCTTGCGATGATCATAAAATCCTCTGTCACCTGTGCTTTTTTACCCTCGGATATTTTCCTGCCGAAATTCTCTATACTGTCCTGCCATTGTAAAACTTCAATTCCAAACAAAGAATTTCTCTTGAGGCCGGTTTTATCTTCGATGATTATGGCGGAAACGCCCAATCTTTCCAAACTTTTTACAGTATAGACGAAATGCTCCACCTGGCCTCCCGTATCTCCGTCTAAGATGATGGGTTTTGTCGTCACTTCCAAAATATCATTGATTGTATTTAATCTGGATGTGAGATCGACCAATTCTATATCAGGTTTACCTTTAGCCGTAGAATCACACAGGCTGCTGATCCACATGCCGTCAAATTCCTTGATACAATCGTCTTTTTCTACCTTTGTTTTTTCAACGATCAAACCCGTCAATCCGCTATGTGCCTCCAGAATCCTCACAATCGGTTTAATCTCCAATAATCTCCTCAAACTCCCTAATCTTATCTGAGGGGTTGTTCCTATTCCCCTGATGGCTTCATCCAACTTAGAAATAGAAACTCCTTTTGTATACTTAAATTCTACCAATTCCCCTCCCCACTGTTTGAGGAGTTCAATGACCTTGGCTCTTATATGACTTTGAGGACCTGTCCTCCAATCGTCGCCATGTACTACATAATCAGGTTTTAACAACAATAAATTTTCCTCGTAATCCAGAGTGTTTTGCGGTATAACCCTTTTGACACCCTTGATATTTTCAATAACTTCTTTTCTATTTTCATACGGTAATAACGGTGCTCTTTTATATGAAGCTATGGCCTTATCTTTTAGCACACCGACTGTTACCTCCCCCAATTTTTCCGCTTTTTTAATTATATTTATATGGCCATTATGAATAATATCTGCACTCATAGCCAAATATACTGTTTTCATCAAAAACACCCCCCGATATTTAATAAATATCTTTTAAAACTTCCCTCAATAGTTCCCTTGTAACCTCAACAGGATTATTATTCATACGGTCCGGGGTAAATGATCTTTTGATAATAGAATCGAAATCTTCCTCTTTTATATTATAATCTCTGAGTTTAAACGGTATTTTAGATTTTAAAAAAATATTGTTGATTTTATTCTTTATCTGTGAAATCTCTTCAACATCAAAAGCGCTCAATAGGGCATCCTTATCTATAATGGATTCCTTATTAATGTTAAAAAAATTAGCAAGAGTCATGCTCGTTGCTATTCCGTGGGGTATATTGTATTTTGAAGTTAAGGGATATGAGATAGAATGGCAGGCCGTTGTCTTGGTGTTGCTGAAAGCCAATCCCGCATACAGACTTGCCTGTGCGATCTTTGTTCTCAGATTCAAATCGTTTAAATTATCTATCAAATTATTCAAATTTTTTATGATGAGTTCTATAGCCATTAATGCATACATTCTCACTATTTCATTTGTCCTTTTGGACCAATATGCTTCCAAGGCATGGCTCAATGCGTCCAAAGCGGTAGACACTGTCAATTGTAAAGGAAGATCCATTGTTAACGTAGGATCTATAATTGCTATTTTAGGATATAACCTTTCACTCTCTATGGAATATTTTTTATTGTTTTCTTTGTCCCAGATTGTGGCCCAAGATGTGACCTCGGATCCTGTTCCCGCCGTGGTCGGTATAGCTACAATAGGAATATCGATGCTGTTATTTTGATGTCTTTTATTTATTATACCTCTTTTTAATGTACTATAACCATTTATTTGCAAATTTTTAAATGCCGCCAGGCATTTCCCCATATCTATGACACTGCCGCCGCCGATGGCTATTATTGAATCATAATTTAATTTGTCCGTTTCAGATTTAAAACCGCACAATTCGCTTATTTCAGGATTAGAGGGAACACCGTCACAAACAAAAATTCTCCTATCATTCAATGATTTTAATATAATATCCAATTTTCCCGATTTTTTTAAAGATTTACTGCCCGTCAAAATCAACACATTCTTCATATTTAAATCGGATGCCGTTATAATTTCAGGAAGGTCTTTTGTGATTTCAGGCCCCCATTTGAGTTTTACCGGATTATAAAAACAAGACATGATTATCACCCTCATAAAATCTGTATTTATATTTTATGCCCGCAATTTATTCCTCAACAATTGCAAATCATATACCGTATCCACTTCCATGCACAGCCTTCCTTTTACATCCAAAGGTTTTAATACTACCTCGTTCAGGACATTATTTAGAGCCTCCTCGGCATAAACATCTATTTTCCCATCGACACAAAATTCATGTATGGACCCTTTCCAAACATCCCAATCGCTGCCGTTTAATTTATATAGCGGCTGACAAGATACACAATTACCGTTATTGATATATGTCGCGATTTTTCTTATCCGTTCATTTCCTATTTCCGCCTTAAAGTCTTTTTCAGGCAATGGTAATGTCGAATCCACCACCACACAGCTTGTATTTGAACTTATAATATCATTTAATATATTCTCATCAAAATATAAATCACCATGGAGCAATATTATATCCTCATATAATTCATCCGATGCCAAATATATAGAATAAATATAATTAGTATTCGAATAAGAAGAATTATGTATATATGTGATATCTAAATTGCCGAATTCAGTGTCTATGAAATCTTTGAGTTTATTCCCCATATGCCCCGTAGTTATCAATATGCTTTCGATACCTACGTTCTCAAGTGCTTTTATTTGATGATATATCAGCGGGACTCCATCCCAAATTTCCACCATGCTTTTATGATTGTTTTTTGTAAATTCACCCATCCGTGAACCCGTACCTGAGTTTAATATAATAGCCTTCAACTTATCCAAACCTTTCTTGATTTATTTTTATACATAAAATATATTAAATATCTTAACCTTTGATTAAACCTTTCCCGCTTGATTTTCATATCACAAAATATGTTGAATGTCTTAACTTTTCGTCCGGATATTTACCATTTACGAGAGGCGCCACCGCCACCGGAAGAGCCTCCACCAAATTTGCCCCCGCCTATTGTAGGTCCGCTCCCGCGGGAACCGCCCCCGAAAGGACTGCTGCCGTGTCCGGTCCCAAAACCTCCGCCAAACCCGCCGCCCATGGGGCCCCTGTGTGTCGGGCCCGCGTATCTCCCTCCGGCCAAATTCCTGAATAATGAAGCTGTCAACCAAAAAAGATTTCTACCCAGCAATTTAGATAATACAAACATGGCGATTATAATACTGAAAAATAATAGCCCTATTGTTCTAATGATATCCGCAATCGAAATAGGTTCCTGCAGAACAACGGGTGTTATGGATTTTGAACCCTCAAAAATCTGCTCCGCATCGATATCATATTCCATTAAAATTTCATTGAGTATGAGGCTATAAGCAGTGGCAATCCCTTCACTGTAGTTGTCCTCCTGAAAATAAAGAATCATTTTATCCAGAATAGCCCCGGCCTTGGCATCATTTATAGCGCCTTCAAGCCCGTACCCCACCTCAATGCGTGCTTCCCTGTCTTCTTGAGCAACTAAAAGTAACACACCGTTTCTTTTATCCTTATCACCGATCCCCCATTGTCTGAATAAATTGAGAGCGTACTCTTCAATGGGCCTACCGTCCATCGACGGTACAGTAACAATTACCAATTCCGCCGATGTTGTTTTCTTAAGAGTACTGCTCATTCTGAGCATATCGTCCTTAACTTCATCAGATAACATGGAAGCATAATCCTGTACATATATATCCACCGTAGGTGCCTCAGGAATAGCTAAGCCATAGGCAACCAGCAAGGATAAGCATATCAGTAAAGTTATTATAAACACAGATATCAGAGTTTTTGTTCGATTTTTCAAATCATTCACTCCCTATAATTGTATGCGCGGTTTACGTTGTAGTTAAACGATTTAGATACTTATAAGAAATACAGCGGAATCACATTGCAGGATATAATTACAGCCCTGCAAATTGATATAAAAAATTTACCTATTACTATACTATGCTTTCTAATCAAATTTTACACTCGGTGCTTTGCCGGCCTCTTGTTCCATTTCAAAATACGGTTGTTGTTCAAACCCCAACATACCCGCTAAAATATTTGTCGGAAATCGCCTGATTGTTTGATTATATGTCTGCACAGAACCGTTGTAATCCTGGCGTGCCACTGCCAGACGGTTTTCGGTTCCGGCCAATTCGTCCTGCAATCGTATAAACTGCTCATTGGCTTTCAGTTCCGGATAATTTTCCGCTATTACAAGTAATCTGCTCAATGCTCCTGTCAATTCCTGATTAGCCCCTATGATTTCTTCCCGATTGCCGCCCTGGCCTATGCGGGCCCTGGCATCCGCTATCTCGGTAAATATCTCTTTTTCATGAGTCGCATAACCCTTGGTCACTTCCACTAAATTCGGTACTAAATCATACCTCCGCTGCATAAGATTTTCTACCTGTTTCCAATCGGCATCAATAGTTTCGTCCATCACTACCAGTTTGTTATAATTGCTTGCCACCGACATTATGGGCAGTATTACTATCAATAAGATAATTGCCAATACAATAATCCAAGTTTTCTTCATGTTTCTTACTCCCTTCATAAATATGTCTACATCGTTATAATACCATAAAATAATATGATTTGGGTTATTAAAATCAACAAATGAATACTTTGCTCATGAACCGCAGGCATTACTGCATGAAACGCGAGCGCCGCCGCATAAACTGCGGATGCCGCTGCATGAACTACAAGTGCTGCCGCATGAACTACAAGTGCTGCTGCATGAATCGCGGGTGCTACGGCATGAACTGTAGGACTTGTCATGCTTCCCGGCTTTTATACATTTTCTGTCAAAAAAATATCCGCAAAATATTTTTAATCCCTTGCAAAGGTAAACACTGTTACGGATTTCGCACCGCTGTTTATCAATTCTTTGCTGCAGGAATTAACCGTAGAGCCCGTGGTAAATATATCATCCACCAACAGTATATCCCTGTCTGCTATTATTCTTTGATCTATTACCTTAAAGGCTCCCTCAACATTTTTTAACCTCTCTCTTTTGGTTAAATTGTACATAACCTTGGTGTTCCTAATTCTGGCACATGAATCTACATTTAGAGGTATACCTGTTTTTTCAGATATATGTTTGCCTATAAGAGTTGATTGATTAAAACCCCGTTCCCTTTCTTTATTTTTATATAGAGGCACGGGAATAATTATATCTATTCCTAGCCCCTCCTGCTTTAGCCTATCCGCCATGATACAACCAATTGTTTTCGCCAAGTATGTATGATTAGAATATTTTAATTTGTATATCAGTGTTTTTACATCTTTTTCATATTTTACTACGGATATTGCCCTGTCAAAATAATAATCGCTATTTGCACATTGCCGGCAAATCGGGCCCTCTTCTATCATCCTTAGTGGTATGCCGCATTTAACACAGTGGTGCTCCGGGATAAATGGAAGGTTGTTGTAGCAATTATGACACAGACTATATTTAGCATCCTTTTCCTGGGTCCCGCCGCACATATAACAGATGGTTTTCGACGGATATATCAGGTCCAAAAAAGCATTCGTATATTCTTCTATTATCTTTAAAATTTTCATATGTGACAGCACCCCTCCAAGACTCCAAGATAACTAAGAAACTTCTGAAAAAGGTGTCAAACGAAACGTCCCCTTGGCACCCCCTTGGCACCACTTGGCATCGAAAAAGGTGTCAAACGAAACGTCCCCCTGACATCCCCCTGACATCAAGTCATGAATTCGGAAAATCTTTTCAGCCTGGCTCCGAGCCCCGAGTACCTTTCAACTATTTTATTATTATCTATCATTCGCTTTAAATATTCCTTTGTGCCCACTAAAACAACGAGGGATTTTGCCCTGGTTATGGCAGTATATAAGATGTTTCTTGTAAGCAGCATCGGGGGAGCCCAGGTCACCGGCATAACTATGACCGGAAACTCGCTTCCCTGGCTCTTATGTATTGTGATGGAATAGGCAAGCTCCAATTGATCTAACTGGGCAAAGCTGTAAATCACACTTCTGTTATCATCAAAAAACACTGTAAGTTCTTCATCCCTTTTATTTATATTCTGTACATACCCGATATCCCCGTTAAACACTCCTTCTCCGTATTGTTCTTCCGCTTCCGCATCCAGGCTTGCCCATTTCAATATATAATTATTTTTGATCTGCATAACCTTATCTCCTACGCGGAAAAGCTTTTCTCTCAACTCTTTTTCCTTCTTATAGGCATCGGGAGGATTTAAATAGTTCTGTAACTCTCTGTTCAGATTCAATGTCCCGATATTCCCTTTTTTCATAGGGGTAAGCACTTGGATATCTCTTATGGGATCAAATCTATAATGCTTTGGGAGTCTATCCTTTACGAGGCCTATTATGGTATGCAGTATCTCTTCTTTTCTTCCTCGAGTTATAAAATAAAAGTCCTTATCTTTTTTATTGAGTACGGGATGAAATCCTTGATTGATTTTATGAGCATTTACGACAATCATGCTCTCTTCGGCCTGTCTGAATATTTCGTTCAGACGCACTACCTTTACTACCCCGCTATCTATAATATCCCTGAGCACATTACCCGCCCCCACCGACGGCAACTGATCCACATCGCCGACGCAGATCAACCTTGAACCTTTGGGTATAGCCTTTAAAAGATTATTCATCAATATGATATCCACCATGGACATCTCGTCTATTATTATTACATCTGCTTCCAGGGGATTGCTCTCGTCCCTTTGAAACAGCATCCCTTCATCATCATCACTATATCCCATTTCCAATAACCTGTGTATTGTCTTGGCTTCCTTTCCCGTTGCTTCCGCCATCCGTTTCGAAGCCCTTCCCGTCGGGGCGGCAAGTAATATCTTTTTATCCAATTTTTCAAATACCTTGATCAATGTGTTTATAATGGTAGTTTTACCCGTACCCGGCCCGCCCGTAATCACTAAAACGCCACTGTTGATGGCCTGCCTTATGGCTTCTTTTTGGTTATCCGCGAGGCATATATCGTCTTCCTTTTCTATATTTTCTATCTCCTCTTCCAGGTCTATTTCCAATGTGTCCAATTCGCCGTACGCAAGTTCTATGAGTTTATTGCAGGTATTGGTTTCCGCATAAAAATACGGCATGGAATATGCTATTATTTGATCATTATCAATATTTTCAGATTGTTTCAATAGTTCCTGGGAATAATCGGAATTTTCCCCTGCATTTTGTTTTTCCGGTTCCTTCAAATGAGCAGGGCCTGTCTCTATATTTTGCCTCTCAAGCTGTATCTTCTGTCTGAGTGCCATCTCCTGTATTCCTTCTATTATTTTAACTTCTTCTACCTCCAACAGCCCACCTGCCCTCTCTATCAAAGCATCGCTCGGTGCATAGGTGTGTCCTTCATTATTAAATGTATTGATCGTATATCTGATTCCGGAATGTATGCGGTATTTGGAATTCGGGGAAATCCCCATCGCTCGCGCGATCAGATCCGCTCTCTTAAATCCTATGCCTGTAATCTCATCTGCCAGGCGGTATGGATTCTCCTGTATATACGGTATAGTCATCTCCGCATATTTTTTATATATTTTAACTGCATACGCAGGTGTAATATCATACTGGGAAAGAAAAAGTATAATTTCTCTTAACTCTTTTTGTTCTTCAAATGACTCGGCTATGGCCCGCATCTTTTTTTCACCGATGCCGGAAACCTCCGTCAACCTCTGTGGAGCATACTCCATAATTTCAAGGGCATCCGTGCCAAAATGACTTATTATCCTTTCCGCCATTTTTTTCCCTATGCCCTTTATAACCCCGGAAGATAAATATTTTAAAATCCCTTCCTCTGTTGAAGGTTGTATATGCCTGTATTCTTTAACATCCATCTGCCTGCCGTATATGGGATGCTCCACCCATTTCCCTTTTACAGAGATCACTTCCCCTTCTCTCAATGCAGGCAAACAACCTACCACCGTTACTTCTTCCTCTTCACAATTTAATACTCCGACTAAAAATCCGTTGGATTCATTTTGAAATATTATTTCTATCAATCTGCCTTCTAATTCGACCACCGTAATTTCCTCCCAGCCAACATATATCCCCTGTATTATATCATATCGTCGTATTTATTGTCATTATGGATAATGCGAAAATACGGAGGAACAATCCCCGATATTGTTCAAAAATAAATAAATTTATTAGAAATAAACAAAAAGGGAACGATTATTAACCGTTCCACAATTTAAAATGTTTGTTTCAAAAGCCTGATGACATCGAAAATAAATTTGGCAGCTATATCTTCCACAGTTCAAAATGCTTGTTTCAAAACACAGAATAAAAATTTCTTATCGCAGCCCCGCATCCCTGCCCAATATTTCAGCCTTATCAATCCTCTCCCAAGCGAGATTTAAATCTTCTCTGCCAAAATGCCCATAAACCGCAATTTGTTTATATATGGGCTTTCTCAAATCCAAATCTCTGATTATGGCCGCCGGTCTCAGATCAAAATGTTTGTTAATGAGTTCTATCAATTTTGAATCGTCTACTTTGCCCGTTCCGAAAGTTTCAACCAACACGGACACCGGTCTCGCTACGCCGATAACATAAGCCAATCCCACCTCACATTTATCGGCTAATCCCGCTGCTACTATATTTTTGGCTATATATCTGGCAGCATAAGCTGCCGAACGATCTACTTTAGTCGGATCTTTTCCGGAAAAAGCACCGCCACCATGGTGGGCATATCCTCCATATGTGTCTACTATTATTTTTCTCCCTGTCAGCCCGGCATCACCCAATGGGCCACCTATAACAAAACGCCCGGTCGGATTGATGAGATATCTTGTATTGTCATCTAACAGTCCAATTGGAACGACCTTATTGATGACATGCTCCACCAGATCCCTTTCAATTGTTTTTTTATCGACCTCAGGACTGTGCTGTGCGGATATGACAATTGTATCGATTCTAACCGGTTTGCCGTCATCATACTCAACGGTTACCTGTGTCTTCCCGTCCGGTCTCAGATAATCCAATGTATGATTCTTTCTTACATCTGCCAATCTTTTGGCCAATTTGTGTGCAAGAGAGATAGGTAGCGGCATGAACTCCGGGGTTTCATTGCAAGCAAACCCGAACATCGATCCTTGATCCCCTGCCCCTATGATTCCCAATTCGCTTTCATTTTCTCCCCTTTTACTTTCCAGGGCTCTATTTACGCCCATTGCAATATCTGTAGATTGCTCATCTATAGCAATTAATACTGCGCATGTATCTGCATCAAAACCATATTTTGCTCTGGTGTAACCTATTTCCTCCACTGTTTTTCTTACTATTTTAGGAATATCGACATAACAATTCGTCGTTATTTCGCCGGTGACCAACACAAGCCCTGTAGAAACACTGGTTTCACAAGCCACCCTCGCCCCCGGATCCTTTTCCAAAATAGCATCTAATATTGC
>JALNXC010000024.1 GCA_023230535.1 Alkaliphilus sp.
ATAAAGCATGGATTCTTTTAGTAATTTTTCAAATGTCTCATTCATATAAATATTCCTCCAAGCAAAATTAAATTAAGCATATAGATAATCCAAATAATTATTGATCAAACCTATTATATTTTACTAATCTGCTAAAATTACTTCAGCAAATTTTTCTACTAAATAGGAGTCAAATTGGGTTCCCTTATGTTTTCTCAATTCCTGTACAGCATCTTTTTTATTTAAAACCCCATCCTTATATGTTCTCTCGGAAGTGATCGCATCAAAAGCGTCTGCTATGGTTACAATCTTTGTAAGCCGTTCTATTTCTTCGCCCTTAAGACCGTCCGGATAGCCCTTTCCATCTATGCGTTCATGATGATGCCGTATAATAAATAATGTATCTCTCAAAAATTCCAAATCTTCAATAAACTCTGCTCCTTTTTGTGAATGATCTTTTATTATATTATATTCCTCACTGCTCAATTTGCCGGTTTTTAATAATACATCATCCGGAATAGCCAATTTCCCTATATCATGCAATATGCTGCCATAACGCAATGTTCTCAATTCATTATTTGAAAGGTTTAATTTTTCACCCAGCATCAAACTATATTTCATCACTCTTTCGCTATGCCCTTTAGTATATTTGTCCTTAAACTCTATCGCTTTAACTAAACTCATAATGATACCGAAATGAGTCTTTTCAATTTCCTTAATAAGGTTACTGTTCTGTATGGTAACCGATACCGTCTTAGATAATTGTTTCAGATACGGCGTGAAATTTAAATTTAAATTGTTCCCAAAATAACTGATAATACCTATTACCTCTTCACCTTCATCAAAGATAGGTATTTGCAACAACATGGACATATCCGCACTCCAACTGTATTTAGATGCAAAGCGCGGATCATGTGATGTGTCGGTAATCAATAATTCTTCCTTATTTTCTACAACCCAACCCAGGGTTCCCTCATACTTTTCATAACTTATACATTTATCCAATTCGCTAAAATTTATGGATTCGGTTATTTTAAAAGATCCGTACTCCTCATTATAAAAATAAATTGCACAATGTTCAGAATTGATTATTTTTTCGGTATATACCAAAATAGACTCCAAGAGCTCGTGTAACTCTTTTTTCGAGTAAAAAATTTCAGATAAAGAATTTATCAGCCTTTCATTTTGCAGTTTTTTCTTTATTTCATCATATGCTCCCAACAATTTACTGCTGGTTTTGTTGATTTTTTCGAAGCTTGCGGACAGTTCCTCATTCATAATTTGTAATTCTTCATCTTTCAACAATACCGCTTCTATAGTTTTATTAAACTGAACTGCAATATCCCCCAGTTCATCCTTTCTGTTTACAGGTATCTGTGACGTGTAGTCCCCATCCTCAACTTTTTTCATCACCAATATCAATTTGTCGATAGGCTTTAGAAGTCCGCTGATGATAAAATTCCCAAAAATTAAAAACAATATGAGTACAACAAAAAGGAGTATAATTTTTTGTTTAAAAATATCTCCTATAGGTCGGTACAAATCTTTTTGATTTATGGATATTACGGCTACAAGCCCGGTTCCCTCTATTTTTTTAAAGAATGCATACCTCTTAATATTGTCACAGTCCCTATACCGTGTATAACCGCTTTCCCCTGCAAATTCATCAATGCCAACATGGCTGACAAAGTTTTCACAAGGAATACTGATATCTTTTGGCTGCAAAACAATATCCCCACGTCTGTTTGTTAAAAAACCATACCCTTCCCCCTCAATGTTTAAATCATAAATATGTTCCGCAATATTTTCCATAGGAATTGTACCGATTAATGCCCCCTTTATTTCATTATTGCCAATTATAGGACTAGCAATAACAATTTGGTAGATTTCGTTGACTTTGGAATATATAGGATCTGAAACAACAGTGGTTCTTTTCTCAAATGCCTCTTTTAAGTATCCACTATCGGACAAATCCCCTATTTCCTCTGTTCCCGTAATATTATAAGTTTTATCCTCATGAACTAAACCCATCTCTTTAAACATACTTATATGCAGCACATCATATAGATAGGAAGATACTGTTTCCCAATTTAAATCACTACTGTCCAACCCTCGGCTTATTGCATCTAATACACGCTTTCCATTTTTAATATCCTGTTCCAATTCCTGAACCCGTTTTTCAATATTAACAACGGATATCCTGTGTTTATAATCTATGACAAGATTTAATGCGGACCTTTGGGTCACTACCCACAAGGAAATAAAAGCAATTATTAATACCAATGTTCCCATTAATGGAAGTTTATATTTTAATTTCATTTAATTCCCCCCGTTGATACAATAGAACTTGAAATTAAATTACCATAATTTTAAATATCCCTTGCCCAACGCATCTCTATTATCGATAGATCATCCTTCAGACTAGTTTGTTCCCTTATCAATCTGTTTAAACCCATTATCAAATGACCGCTTGCAAAATCTATATCCTTTTGTATACAATCAATGATGCCGTCAAGTTCAATAGGACCGCCTTTTTTATCCTTTATCTCCATTAAACCGTCCGTATATATAATTAAATGATCCCCGGAATCTAAATATATTGTCTTTTCTTCATATTCTTCACTGAATTCAAAGCCCACCGGAGTACCATAAGCATCCAATTCTAATATCTCTCCCGTACCTTTGACCAATAAAGGGGTGGGATGCCCGGCCCTCACATACTTCATCATTCCTGTTCTAACGTTTAAAACCATATAAAAAATGGTAAAATAATGACTATACCTCCCAAAAACAAATCTTTCATTTAAATAATTAACAACCTCTAATGGAGTTATAATCTCATAGTATGGCGGCCCATTTGTCTTTCTTTTTAAAGGCGAGCCCCTATCTACATCTAAAATTAGTGTTTCCGATAATATAACGGCTAACATTGAAGATGCTACCCCATGACCCATTACATCAAGCATATATATTCCTACATTATCATCGTCTAACATAAATACATCAAATATGTCACCGCCAACCCTTCCGGAAGGCTGAAAGGTACAATTAAATGAACAATTCGGTATATCTCCGAAAGATTTCGGTATCAATGCCTCCTGTATCTTGGCGGCTAAATTCAGATCCCTTTCCAGTTCCCTTTTTTGTTTTTTGATTATTTGCAAATTCTCTTCCAATGCTTTTTGTGACATGGTTAACTGTTTTTGTAAATCCATCAACTTAGCCTGATTTTGTATTTTAAAAATCAAATCTATTTCTTCAAATGGAAAGCTTATATAATCATCTATATCCATAGAGATTAATTTTTTCTTGTCTTCTATATCCAGCTCCTTAAATACCACAATGACAGGTATTTTTTTTATATAGTAATTATCTTTTAAAATATCACATAATTCTAATTTATATTTCTCATCGCAAAAACAATTGGTTAAAATAACATGGGGCATTTCCTTGAGTATGGTTTCCTCACAAATATGACCGGCCAATTTCTGAACGACCTCATACCCATGTTTTCTAAGCAGTTCTTTGACATGGGTTAATGGATTATCTTCTAAATCAAGTATAAGGATCTTATAAGTATTCAATTTGATGCCCCCCTATTTTAAATATATTAATATTTTACATCTAAAGGTTTAGACTTTTTAAGACGGGATTTACAAAAATATATATTTATCAGACACCATCGCAGTTTTTATTTTCCTATATGATATATTCTACATATTTCGATAAATCCCTACCTTCCCATAAAATTTAATTGGTTTTTTAATTTAAGCCCTTGTACCTTCGTTTTATGTTTGTCAGTACCATAATAAAAAATCCCCATATAATATTTAGATTCTTATTCAATCTAATTATAAGGAGAACATATATGTTTTTTATATCTATTTTTATTTTCATTTTACCAAAAATCTTGCAAACAATGAAAGGACTGTCCAATATAAAGATCAGTTATTACAGGAATTCCACATCCGCGGTTAATTTGTAAATTACATCTTTTCTTTCGACAATTATTATAGTTTTTTCACACAATTCTCTGTCATTTCTAATATTTTGCAACAGTTCCTTAGTCGGATTAATCGCAATCGGATTTCCAACTAATTTTAACATGGAATAATCCCCGATTGTATCACCATATGCATAGCTGTTTTGCAAATCTATATCATATTTCTCAACAAACTCCATAATAGCTACATGCTTACTGTCGGAATCCCACATTTGAACAATTTCGCCGGTAAAATTATTGTTTTCATCTGTTTTATATTCTGTTCCCCGATAATCGGCCACCTCATATTTTTGCGCCATTTTAGATACTAAATAATCCGGGCTGCCTGAAATAAAAATAACTATATGTCCCTGAGATTTATGCCAATTAATTCTATCTCGGGTAAATCGATATACTCTATCACCTTTTGAACATATTATTTGATCCGATATATAATCCATATAATCCTTATTTAATCCTTTCATAGTTTGAAGATATATTTTAGCTACCTGAGTCAAATAATTATCATAATTCCCCTGTCTCATATCCCAATCATGAAATGCACCTCGAACAACAATATGCCACGTAATCGGGTCTATAACTTCATATTTTATTAATCTCTTAAAATGTTCTATCATCAGAGAATCCCTATAAAGTGTCCCATCAATATCGAAAAATACTCCCTTGTTTTTCATTTCATCCCTTCTTCCCATATTACAATTTAGCTATTAATTAATTTATTACGTAATAATATACCCATCCTGTAAATACTCAATCCATAACTAAATATATGTTGATTATCTTATCATATACTTCATATATAAGTAACTTTCTAACCTGACAAAAAAGTTTTTCGGCTACCGGTTTTATAAACAATAAAAAAGCAACCATGATTGCTTTTTTATTGTTTATACTATTAGATCTAATTTATCATTTTAACAAGGACGCATCCTGATTCAGCCTGCTATACCGACGAGCAAAACTGTAATCGTATATGTTTTTATTAAATATTTATATGGCGATTCAACGATTTAATCTAATATTTCAGTGACAGTGACAAATTCATAACCCTGCTCTATGATCCAATCTATCATAATAGGCAATGTATCCACCGTATTTTTTACTGTCTTTGCATTGCCGCTATTATGCATCAATATAATTCCACCCGGTTTCAGCTGTTGTTTTACATATTTCATCATCTGTTCACCCGATGTGCCGGCCCAATCTCTGGTATCTACCGACCAATTAACAATTTTATATCCCAAGGAGTCGATCAATTGTTTATCCTGTGTTTTAACCGCTCCATAGGGAGGCCTGAATATCGGTACATGTTCGCCGAATACATCTATTAATAATTCCTCTGTTTTTAGTATTTCATTTTCTTTTGATTTTTTTGATATTTTAGGCAAGTATTTGTGACTCCAACTATGATTGCCTATTTCATGGCCCCTGGCATGGATATCTTTTAAAACGTCTGTATTTCTTGCAGCATTTTGTCCTACTACAAAAAAAGTAGCCTTGACATTATACTCGTCCAATATATCTAAAATTTGTGGCGTAAGTTCAGATTCCGGACCATCATCAAAGGTAAGAGCAGCTAACTTTTTAGTCCCGTCCCCGGAATAATGAATTTTTATATTACCGGAATCTGATTTTTCTTCCGGTTCTGTCTCGTTTGCATTGTTTCCCTTATTATCACTATTATCATTGATATTTTCGTTGTCTTCGTCTTCCACAATTCCTTCATTTTTATCCTCATCGGAATCTATTATGTCTTCTTCTTCATTTTCATTATTATCAATATGTTCTACACTCTGAACCGGAACATTTTGGATATCTTTTTCATCATTATCAGAATCTGTCGAAAGATCTGAGGCCCCGGCCATTGTACAGCCCGTAATTACAAATATACCTAAAATAGCCATCAAAAAAATGTTAAATATATGCTTTTTCATTTCAGTCTTTCCCCTCATCCTATGTAATGTCCGATGATAACTTATACCATCAGTATACTGAAATATTTGTCGAAATACATTACAAAATCGTAACAATATAAATTGAAATTTTGCTCGAGAAACTTTTAATTATAAACAGTAAAACTGTACTATTTCACAGCCTTAATCTTATCTATTACGGCTAAAGCGATATTGGAAGAATGGTCCGCAATACGCTCTAAATTGCTGATAATATCCACAAATACAATACCGGAACTGGGAACACACTGTCCGGCACTCAACCTTCCTATATGATTTTCCCTCAAGGTTCTCTCCAGATAATCTGTGCGTCTTTCCATTTCAAGCACTTCCATGGCCAATTCCCCATCTATGGACTCCAGGGCAGTTAATGCATCTATGTAAGATCTCAAAACCAATTCTGTCATCTGTCTCAACTCTTCTATTGCCACATCCGAAAAAATCAATTGACCATCAATCAATTCTTGTGCCAATTCCACTAAATTTTCGGCATGATCCCCCACTCTTTCTATGTCATTGATTGTATTAAAGAGTCCATCCACAGTTTCCCTGTTTTCTGTAGAAATATTGGTATTGGATAATTTTATAAGATAGATTGAAATTTCCTTCTCCATTCCGTTAATTATCTTTTCTATACGCAATGTTTCATCAATTTTCTTCTGTTCCCTGTTAAAAATTGCCTCCAGAGAATTTTCTAAGGATAATCTTGCCATATTACCCATGTGAAGAGTTTCTCTTATAGCACTCGCTAACGCTATAGGAGGTGTTTCCAACATACGATCGTCAATATATTTAATGCCTTCCGGCATCTCTTCTTCTCCTGAAATAAATTTATCGGTCAAATAAACAAAAGTGTTAAAAAAAGGCAACATAATGATTGTAGTTGTGATATTAAATATGGTATGAGCATTGGCAATTTGCCTTGAAACAGCACGGGCAGTTGTTCCCGGGTCTACCATTGTTATAATTTGATACAGTGGTCTTTGCAATAATGCGACAAAAATTATTGTTCCGAATACATTAAATATTACGTGGACCGCCGCCGCCCTTTTAGCAGTTCGATTAGCCCCTATACTTGAAAATAAAGCCGTTATAGTTGTGCCGATATTGATTCCGAATAAAACGGGCAACCCCGATGAAATGGGAATAAGCCCCTGAGATGCCAGTGCTAATAAGAGACCTGTAGATGCACTGCTGCTTTGAAGCACTGCCGTAATTGTAAATCCCGCAAATATACTTAAAATCGGATGTTCTCCAAAACTGATTAAAACATTTTTAAAACCCTCATATTCACCCAAAGGTTTTAAGGCATCTCCCATAAACTTCATACCCAAAAACAAAACACCAAAACCAATAAATGCTTCGGCAATCTGCTTTATTCTAGGTTTTTTGGAAAAAAGCCATACTCCTACGGAAATTCCCACAATAATCGAGGCATATTGATCAATTTCAAATGTAATTATCTGAGCAGTAACGGTTGTTCCGATATTTGCCCCCATAATGATGCCTATGGCCTGAGTCAGAGTCATCACGCCTGCATTAACAAAACCGATTATCATTACAGTAGTTGCACTGCTGCTCTGTACAATCATGGTTGTAACAGCACCCGCAACAATCGCAATAAAACGGTTACTGGTCAACATACCAATAATAGATTTCAGCTTATTGCCTGCAACTTTTTGAAGCCCCGTACTCATTATCTTCATCCCGTAGAGGAATAATCCCAGGCCTCCTATAAGGCCAAAGACGATCTCCATTTAAAAATTCCTCCCATCATAATTTCCTATAGATATTTTATGATGATATTCCGACATAATAATATATTGAAACTCACCCTATACTTCTATACCTTGAACAAATACATTTATCTGCCCAACTTCTATATCAGTCATAGCCTCAATGGCCCTTTTTACCTTTTCCTGTACCGTCCTGATGACCTCAGGAATAACAACCTCATATTTAATCACTACCGAAAGGTTTATAACAATCCGAGTTTCTTCATTCGTGACCCTTACCCCTTTCCTGGAAGCCGTATTTTTGCTAAAAAATTCGGTTATGCCCACGGGTAACCCCCCGCTAAATGCAGCTATACCTTCTATTTCTTCTACTGTTTTTTTAGCTATAGACATGATGACCTCATTAGAGATCCTGATTTTACCCTTTTCAGAAATTATCTCCACATACATCCCTCCAAAAAATATTATATCAATATGTTTCCAATATTACATAATTTTTACCCAAAAAAATATGTCACCTGTAGGTACTCCTCGTAGGTATTTATATTTTTAAAACAGAGCAAATGCGAATCAAATCTCTTTATTTTTTCTTCTGTTATTTTTTTTGTGTTCACATTTTCAAAGGCGCCGGTTATCTTATATTTTCCTTTTTCTAACAGCATCTCAAACTCCGGAATACAACCCTTCCCATATATTGCATGAAGGGGCTGATAATACTTTTCGGAAGATGATGCCACCGAGCCCCTATTTTTTAATAGTTGCACCATACATTCATTCTGATTGGTATTAACAAAAGGCACTATTACGTCTTCACCTTTTAATAAGTTCACCATATACTTGATTAACCCGGTGTTAACAAAGGGCATATCACAAGCTATAGCAAATATATGGGAAGTTTCACTCTGCTTTAACCCGGAGTATAGACCTATTAAAGAACTTTTTCCCTCAGCATTTATGCAATCCCTGACAAACTTCACACCTTCCAACATATCATACTGTTCCGGTTCGTTGGTTACTACCAGTATTTCGTTAAATATACTTTGCAGCGGATTGACTACTTTCTCAATCATTGTCTTGTTTCCTAATTTAAGCAATGCCTTATTCCTGCCCATCCTGGTGCTACCACCGCCTGCCAGTACCGCAGCGGCCACTTCCCTACCGTCCACTTTTATCAGTCCTCCAACATAATAGCATATAAAGATAGATTATAAATAGTCCAACTCAATTATATCACATACCCATATGATTTGATAAAAAAAATACCGGTTCTGCATAAAACCCGGTCATTTATCTTCAAATCTTTTTTAGATCTATCAGTCCGTCAACAGAGAATTTTTTTAATTGATTTTTTTAAAAAAAATCGAAATTGCATCGAATGCTTTTTGAGGGTCCTCTATATTGTCAACGAGCTTTTCCATAAGGCATCTGTCGGTCCTATCCCTGTTCATAATATATGGCACAATTTTATCATATTCAATATGTACCCCACTGTCTTCCAGAATAATTTTAGCACAATTACTGATTATACATCCATAGACCGATGTGACTTCCGCAAATAAACATAGTAGTGCCAATGCCTTTCCAATGATTCTGTCTGCTATTGCTGCATTTTTAAAAGACATCTCACCTTCTATTAATTTTGAAAATAAAGGAACTATTCCTTTATCATGAGAAACCATTATTATGTCCCCGTTCCTCACTAAAACACAAGAATATTTTCCTTCAAACAGTTTATTTCGAGCCAATATTTGATCCGACATCAGCAAATTTCCCTTCCAAAAATTTTACGATTGCAGGTATAACTATTATCTGAATAATTATACCGATTATACCTGTTTTGATAGCTGCAATTACAGCAACTATAGGTTTTTGCATTTTGATATTAAAAAATATGAGTATGGCATAGACTGTTATACCATATACAATTCGTCCCGATATCATGGCACCAAATAATGAGATAAATAAGTTGACTTTCAATCTGTTATATAATACCCCGGCAACAAATCCATATGTGAACAGCTCAAATATCATGATCGGTAACATAGGTACCGGCGCAATCGGCGGCATACCTGTAAGTAAATGACTCAAAATCGGTGTCAATATCCCCACATACGATCCTATAATTGGCCCTGCTAAAAAACCGGCCAGTAACACCGGTATATGCATCGGTAAAAACATAGGCCCTGCGCCAACCGAATGAAATAGCTGCGGAATTAGTACTCCCAACGTAATAAACGATGCCCCTTTTACTATATTCTCAGTATCCATGATCAATATTACCTCTCATCCAAAATAATCATTTATTTATTAAAATATATAACTAATCATACATTAAAGCAACTATTTCCCCGAAAGATTTAATATAAAACAGGCTATTTTTTTGAAAATAAAATTATATCCTATTAATATATATGTCATTAAGA
>JALNXC010000025.1 GCA_023230535.1 Alkaliphilus sp.
TTAGCGTCAATCCGTTAAACCCTATTATACAGTTCATATATAATACAACCGAATTCATCTTAGCACCGATACGTGATGTTATCAGCAATGTATTCGGTTATTCGGGATTTTTGGATTTTTCACCTTTGATAGCGATAATTTTAATCCAAGTAATATATAATATAATTGTAAGGATATTATAGTCGGAATCCGGTAATGTTTTTTAAACTAAAACACGAGAATAGGCGGTATAGATACAATGTGAGTTGAATAAAAAATAGCGATGAATTTTTATAAACCTACTTGAATAGACGATGGGGGTGGCAGTATATGATAACACCTTTAGAGATACAAAATAAGGAGTTCAAGAGAAGTATCAGGGGTTATAAGGAATATGAGGTAGATGAATTCTTAGATAAAATAATAGTTGATTATGAAAAGCTATATAAAGAAAATTTAGAATTAAAAGATAAATTGGAAGGAGCACATTATCAACTAGAAAAATATAAGGAAATAGAAGAAACATTAAAAAAGACTTTAATAGTGGCCCAGGATGCGGCCGAAGATGTAAGGGCTAATGCACATAAGGAATCGGAACTCATCATACAAGAAGCCGATGTAAAAGCTAAAGAGATTATTAATAAAGCAAATGATGAGATTGAAGATATCAGAGGCAAATTTGAAAGCATGAAAAATCAAATGCAGGTTTTCAAAACAAGGTTTAAAGCCTTATTACAATCACAATTGAATTCGATTGATGATGCATGTGATGATTTGGAAAAAGAAAATTAGGATAATTCGAAATAAAAGTCGCATTTTGTGCGGCTTTTGTAATCTGACTTGGAGATACTGTAATTGAAGGGGGATTTTTATGGGCAGTATAGGAATAATAGGTGCTATGGATGAGGAAATATATAATTTAAAAAACGAAATGGAGATTAGTGAAGTAAAAACAGTCGCTAATATGGATTTTTATATGGGTGCTATTGAAGGTAAGGAGATAATTCTTGTCAGATGCGGTATAGGAAAGGTGAATGCGGCTATATGTACCCAAATTTTAATAAGTATATTTGATGTAAAAACAATCATAAATACAGGGGTAGCCGGTGCAATAAAAGATGACTTGAATGTATTGGATATAGTTATTTCCACAGATGTACAACAACATGATTTTGATGTAACCGGATTTGGATATAAATTAGGTGTGATTCCCGGGATGAAAAAATATATTTTTCCGGCGGATGAGGATTTGATTCAAAAAGCTGTGTATGCTTCTGAAAAAGTACTGAGTAACAATAGGGTGAGCAAGGGAAGAATTGTTTCCGGGGATATATTTGTCAGTGATGTTAAATTAAAACAGTATTTATTAAAAAATTTTGGTGCTTATTGTACGGAAATGGAGGGCGCGGCAATAGGTCATACTTGTTATGTCAATAATATACCATTTGTTATTATTAGAGCCATGTCCGACAGGGCAGACGGATCGGCACATGATAATTTTAACAAATTTGTTCATCAGGCAGCAAATTATTCTAAAGATATTGTAAAGTTAATGCTAAAAAAGATATAAGGATAGTAAGGAATAAAAATAAGACCCCCGGTATATACGTAGAGTAGAAATTAATTTAAATAGAAAAAAATATTGGAGTGGTAATCATGTCTAAAAATAAAGATAATCCACGCAACAGCGAAATACCTGATAGAGTGGGCCATATAGAAAAGATATCAAGAAAGATGGACGATATAAGGGTGGCGGAATATATAGAAATGATATCCAATCCTAAAAGAGTTATCTTTATGAATTTTATAGCCGGGTTGACCAGGGGGTTAGGAATGGGTATTGGTTTTACTGTTTTGGCGGGGATCGTATTATATCTGATGCAAAGCTGGGTCAATCTTCCCGTTGTCGGCAGACTTATCGCTGAATTACTTGATATTATTGATACCTATAGATAAGAGGGTTCCGTTGGTAAAAACATGTCTTATATCTCTTGTGTTTTAATAATTGTACAATCATTTACTGAAGAAAAAGATGGGAGAGAGAATGTATGAATTATGCTATTGTAATTATAGTATTTATATTAGATCAATTGAGCAAGGTATTGGCCTTAAAATATTTAGCACCGGTTGGCAGTATTCCCATCATTAAAAATATATTTCATTTAACTTATGTTGAAAACCGCGGTGCTGCTTTTGGAATTTTACAAAATCAAAAGTTGCTCTTTATTGTTTTTGCTCTATTAGTGTTAAGTTCTATATGGTTTTATGCGCATAATAATAAACCGGATAAAATTATGGTTTACGGATTGAGCCTGGTGGCGGGCGGTGCCCTTGGAAATCTGGCGGATCGTATCAGGCTGGGATTTGTTGTTGATTATTTTCATATTGTAAATTTTCCGGTATTCAACATAGCTGATTTTGCTGTTGTCATCGGTATAATTTTAATCAGTATTTTCATACTAAAATATGATTAGGCCGTTTAGTTCAAAAAGGAGAGGGATTTTTTGGACATAAAAAATCTGATAGTGACAAAAGAGGAAAGTAATAACAGATTAGATGTTTATTTAGCAAAACAATACAAAGAATTAAGCCGCAGTCATATACAAAAACTTATAAAGGAAAATTATATAAGGGTCAATAGCAAATTAAAAAGACCAAATTATATTGTTAAATCGGGGGATCAAATAAAGTTCAGCCTGCCGAGATCAGAGGAATTGTTGATAAAACCGGAAAATATTCAAATCCACATTGTATATGAAGATGATGATATAATTGTTGTTAACAAGCGACAGGGTATGATAGTGCATCCGACTCTCACCAATCTTTCCGGTACTTTGGTCAATGGTTTGCTATATTATTGTGGTCCAAATCTGTCCGATATTAACGGTATGATGCGGCCCGGAATTGTTCATCGAATAGATAAAGATACGTCAGGATTATTGGTAGTAGCTAAAAATAATATTTCCCATGAAATATTGGCTAAACAATTTAAACAACATACTATCAACAGAAAATATCATGCAATTGTTTCAGGTGTTATAGGGGAAACAAATGCGACTATAGATGCACCCATAGGAAGGGACCCCATGAACAGGCTTAAAAGAGCCGTTACAGGCAGTGGGAAACATGCTGTCACTCATTTTAAGGTGTTGGATAGGTTCAGAGGTTATACATATATTGAGGCTGAATTGGAAACAGGAAGGACCCACCAAATCAGGGTGCATTTTGCTTATATTGGAAAACCTGTTTTGGGGGATCCCATGTATGGATGTAAAAATTCAAAGTTCAAATTAAAGGGTCAGGTTCTCCACGCAAGGACCCTGGGTTTTATTCATCCTACAAAAGGGAAATATGTGGAGTTTGTGTCAGATCTACCCGAATATTTCAATAAGTTATTGAAGCTGTTAAAAAATAATTATTTTAGGGAACAGTAACTTATGGAGGATTTTAAAATGAAAAGGCAGATTCAACTTTTAGATGAAAAAGCGATTAATCGCGCTATTACTCGAATTGCTCACGAAATTATTGAAAAGAACAAGGGAGCAAAGGACATTATTTTAGTAGGAATAAAGAGCCGGGGTGTTCCCCTGGCTGATCGTTTAGCTGAAAAAATTAAGATTATAGAGGGCAGGAAAATTCCCGTAGGTGTGCTGGATATTACACTCTATAGAGATGACCTGACAGAAGAGCGAATAGAGCCTATTATACACAGTTTGTACATTGAAACAAATATTAATTATAAAATTGTTATTTTAGTGGATGATGTATTATATACCGGAAGGACAACGAGAGCCGCTCTGGATGCATTGATGGATATGGGCAGGCCAAAAATAATTCAATTAGCCGTACTTATAGATAGGGGCCACAGGGAATTACCGATCAGAGCGGATTACGTGGGTAAAAATGTTCCCACTTCAAGGAAGGAAATAGTAAAAGTATATTTAGAGGAAACAGACGGAAATGACAGTGTAATTATTGAAAAAATATAATTTATAGAATGCCGTATCCCGTCCCCGGTTACCGGTTGTAAGGCTCCGTATGCTATATCCGACTTTTAGTATATAGGCCATGTAAATATATTCCCTATTAAATGTTTAGATTGCTCACTTACAGTTGTTTTTTAACATTTTTTAATGCCGATCTTTCATCACTATCTACCAATACAGTGGAGTAATTATCGTATATTACCATGCCGGGTTTGGCACCGCGCCGTTTTTTTACATTTTTTCTTTGGGTATAATCTACGGCTACCTTTGTAGAATTTTTGGCTTTGCTATGATATGCGGCCAATGTTGCCGCTTCTAATATGGAAAAATCTCCCGGAGTTTTGTCTTTCCGTCTTAATACTACATGAGAGCCGGGCATATCCTTGACATGAAACCAGAGATCTTCTCCGGAGGATATTTTAAAAGTAATATCATTGTTCTGTTTATTGTTTTTACCCACAAATATTTCAAATCCTTCGGATGATATATATTTGAGATAATTGGATTTTCTATTGGAATCGATACCCTTTTTGGTGATCTTACGTTTTAAAATTCCGATTTCTTCAAGTTCCGCACGTATTTCTTCGATATCGGACATATGCGTACATTGTTCAATATTTATAATAATTTGCTCCAAATAGTTAATCTCTACCTTGGTTTTTTTAATCTGTTTGTTGATTTCATAAATTGCGGTTTTAGCTTTATTGTACATTTTAAAATATTTTTGTGCGTTCCGGGCGGGGGTCAATCTTTTGTCTAATGAGATATTTACTACATTATGGTCATCATCATAAAAATTGACGAGTTCAATCTCATCTTGATCCTTCCCGATTTGATAGATATTGGCAGTAATTAAATTGCCGTAGAGCTTGTATTTTTTGGCTTCATATCCTTTTTTCAGATCCCTATCCAAATTATTTAATTTATTATACATTCTATCCAATTTTATACGTATATTTTTGCGTAAATCGCCGGTTCTCTGTTTTATTCGTTCTTTAGAATCCCTTTTTAAATAAAAGTCCTCTAACATATCGTTTGTGGACTCGAATAAATGCTTTTCATAATAATTGAGATGGCTGATTTCAATAGAACTGAAATCAATATATTTTTCAATTGTACTGTCATAATAGATTATTGGGATAAAATTATTCGTTTTTATCTTATCAATTATATCCGTAAAATTTTTGTAAATACTATCCATTGTTTGACTATCTAAATTGGATAATATTGCATTTTCATCCACGGAGGATCTGTAACAGATTTCTCGTGAAAGGAGGGGGGATATACCTGTAAAACTCATATATAATGCTTTATATATGGGGGTGCGTTTGTCTTTGCTTTTGATGACGGAAGTAAAAACGTCCCCGGTATCGATATCTAAAGGATTGATCTTGTTTTGTGATGGGGGCATTGTATATTTAATTCCCGGCAGCACCTGTCTGTATCGACTGATGGAATAGGGGATACGTTTTATACTGTCTATTATTTTATTGTCTTCATAATTTATCAGAATTATGTTGCTGTGCTTGCCCATCATTTCTATTATGAGTTCCTTAGTTTTTAATATATTGAGTTCATCCGAAGATTCTATAATCAATTTAACCATTCTTTCAAATTGCGGCTGTACAATATCTATAATCCTGCCTCCAAGCAGATGTTTTCTGAGAATCATACAAAAATTAGGAGGGGACATTGGATTTTCTTTATTAAATTTAGTAAAATGAATTTTAGGGTAATTACTATTTGCGGACAACAAAACCCTGTAATTGTTTCCTTTATTTCTTATGGTAAAAACTATTTCATCGGTTTCCGGTTGATAAATTTTATCGATTCTTCCGAAACATAACCTAAATTTTAACTCATGGGTTAAAGCAGCTATGACACATCCGTCTAAAGCCATTAGAATTTCATCTCCTGTTTAATTTTTAATTATAATAGCATAATTTAATAAAGTATGCAAAATTATATAAATAATACGAAGGAATATAATTATGATAACATATAGATTAAATCACATCGGTCCGATAGTTCGAAAACTACTTGTAATTATATACATATGAATATAAAATAATAGAGGGAAACATAAACGGAAGGATGAAATCTATGGTAAAAAGTATGA
The DNA here is from genome assembly GCA_023230535.1 of Alkaliphilus sp. GTDB lineage: Bacteria > Bacillota > Clostridia > Peptostreptococcales > Natronincolaceae > JAAZJW01. The sequence goes on from JALNXC010000025.1 coordinate 6,085, forward strand.
CAGGCTTTGGAAAAGGCGATTTCAGGGTTGATGATAAATATTTTCAGGTGGAACTGAAATCCGTTAATCATAGATATATGGATATCAGTATAAGGCTACCAAAAATATTTAATTACTTAGAGGAAAATATAAGAAATCTTATAAAATCATATTTGCAAAGAGGGCGTATTGAGGTTTATATTACTTATAAGAATACCGACGGCAGTGATGTCAAGATGGAAATAGATATGCCTTTGGCGAGGGAATATTTAGACTCATTATTAGAAATGGAAAAAAACTTATCAATACGAAGTGATATTACTACATCCTTAATAGTCGGTTTTCCGGATGTAATAAAGATAGAAAAAAAGGAGGAAGATGAGGGGGAAATATGGCAATGTTTACAGGGAGCTTTAGACGATGCTCTTACAAAGTTAGTATCAATGCGGAAAAAAGAGGGGAATAAACTAAAAGAGGATATGCTGAAACGCTTGGGAAGGACTGATGATTTTCTTATACAGATAAAAAATAGAAGCCCTATAATCGTACAGGAATATAGACAAAAATTAACAGATAGGATTGAGGAAATATTAAGTGAGCAATTTGATTTAGATGATACCCGTATAGCAACAGAAGTAGCATTGTTTGCCGACAAGAGCAACATAACGGAGGAAATAGTAAGGTTACATAGCCATATAGAACAATTTACCAAGATTTTAGAAGAGGATGATGCTGTCGGTAGAAAATTAGATTTTCTTCTCCAAGAGATGAATAGGGAAATCAATACAATCGGATCTAAAGCAAATGATTTAATTATAGCAAATTTAGTTATTAATATGAAAAGTGAACTTGAAAAAATGAGAGAGCAGGTTCAAAATATTGAATGAAGGAGAGATGCTCGTGAATATAAAATTGATTAATATAGGGTTTGGCAACATAGTGTCTGCAAGTAGAATTGTAGCTATTGTAAGCCCTGAATCAGCTCCTATAAAAAGAGCTATTCAGGAAGCCAGGGAAAGGTCTATGTTGATAGATGCTACCTATGGTAGGAGGACAAGGGCGGTAATAATAACCGATAGCGATCATATTATTCTTTCCGCTGTTCAACCTGAAACTGTAGCAGATAGATTAGAATCTAAAAATAATTCAAAAGAAGTGTAAGGCACTGTTTAAGGCAGATAATATAAAACAGGAAGAGGAGAGGGATATGGTCGGTAAAGGTTTGCTGATTGTTGTATCAGGGCCATCCGGTGCGGGAAAGGGAACCATTTGCAGAGAATTACTTAAAAACAATCCCCAAATAAAAATTTCTACGTCGGCTACCACCCGGAAACCCAGGGCCGGGGAGAAAGACGGTGTAAATTACTATTTTATTACCGAAGAAAGATTTCAGCATATGATGTCCGAACATGAGTTTTTAGAATACGCCGTTGTATATGATAATTACTATGGTACGCCTAAACAGTATGTTATAGATAATTTGCATAATGGTAATGATATTTTATTAGAGATAGATATTGTGGGGGCTTTACAGATCAAGAAAAAATTTAAGGATGCGGTATTTGTCTTTATTTTACCTCCCACATTGAAGGAATTGAAAAACAGAATTGTAAGCAGGGGAACAGAAAGTATATCAGATATTGAAAAACGTTATGATGCGGCCATTTCTGAAATCAAACAGATAATGAAATATGATTATGCTATCATCAATGACAGCATATCCGGAGCCGTTCGTGATATTGAAGCCATTGTAAGAGCGGAAAAGTGTAGGGTTGTAAGAAATTATGAAGAGATACTGTCAAGATTTTAATAGGGGATGATAAAATGCTATATCCATCGATCAATGAATTATTAGAAAAAGTAGACAGCAGATATACCTTAGTTGTAGTTACGGCAAAGAGAGCAAGGCAAATAATAGATGAAGGCAAATTAAAGACCGGGTCCTGTTCTAAAAAACCTGTATCGATTGCTACCCAGGAAATATTTGAGGAGAAGATATCTTATAAAAAAGAAGAAGAATCGGAATAAGAGGGTGATAATTTGTTAAAAGATATAAATGTCTTGCTCGGTGTGACGGGAGGAATTGCAGCATATAAGGCATGTGATATTGTCAGCGGTTTAAAAAGGATTAATGCAAATGTAGATGTTATTATGACCAAATCTGCGACCGAATTGGTAAGTCCTAATACATTTCAAGCCCTGAGCCGGAATGCGGTAATTATAGATATTTTCGATACACCCAGATATTGGAATATTGAGCATATTTCATTAGCACAAAAATCCCATGTTTTACTTGTAGCTCCTGCAACCGCCAATATTATCGGCAAAGTTGCGAATGGTATTGCAGATGATATGCTCTCTACTACAATTATGGCCTCTACCGCAAAAGTTGTTTTTGCACCTGCCATGAATACAAAAATGTATGAAAACAAAATCGTGCAACAGAATATAGAAAAATTAATTTCATTAGGATATCAATTTATAGAACCCGCATCCGGGCGCTTAGCATGCGGAGATATCGGGATAGGTAAGTTGGCCGATATAAACGAGATTATAAGGTTTATAGTAAATATAGTTAAATCGGACGGTGATTTAAAAGGCAAAAAAATTTTAGTGACGGCCGGGCCGACGAGGGAGGCCATTGATCCGGTCCGATTTATCAGTAATTATTCAACAGGTAAAATGGGCTATTCTATTGCAAAGGCCGCATCCACAAGGGGTGCGGAAGTTATTTTGATAAGCGGGCCTACGGCTCTCCATGCACCGCCGGGGGTTAAGTTGATTAAAATAAATACTGCCTTGGAAATGTACGATGCGGTGATGGATAATTTCAAAGAACAAAACATTATCATTAAGTCTGCCGCCGTTTCGGATTATAGACTCAAGGTTATATCGGAACATAAAATAAAGAAAGATGAGGGGAACCTGAATTTATCCTTGGTCAGAAATCCCGATATTTTATATGAACTTGGAAAGATAAAAGAAGATAGGATGTTGATTGGATTTGCAGCAGAAAGTGATAATGTTGTCAAAAATGCGAAAGATAAAATTTTAGGGAAAAATTTAGATTTTATAGTAGCAAATGATATTACGGAAGAAGGTGCCGGTTTTGGGACGGACACAAATATTGTCACAATAGTGGATATGGATGGTAACATAGAGAGAATAGAAAAAACAAGCAAGATAGATATTGCACATCGTATTTTAGACAAGGCAAAACAGATGTTAGAGGTGAGAAGTTAGAGTTATCAAAAAGGGGTGAAAAATTGACGCACGGAGGTAAAATAGTGCAGGTTGTGGTAGACAACAATAGTTATGGAACGGATAAACTGTTTGATTATAAAGTTCCTGCTCATCTATGCAATAAAATAGCTTTAGGGATGCGGGTAATAGTTCCTTTTGGGAGGGGAAACCGAAGACTTGAGGCATATGTCCTCAATGATATAGATAAGCCATCAAATGAGAATATAAAATTAAAAGATGTGTTGGCAATTATAGATGAGAAACCCATTTTATCGGAAAATCAGCTGAGGCTTATAATTTGGATGAAGAATCAATATTTGTGCAAGTACATAGAAGCCATACATTGTTTAATACCTAAAGGAATGATAAAAAAAGAAAGAAAGTTAATTATATTATCAGATATTGAATGGAGGAAATTAGTTTTAGCCGGCCAACGAAAATTACGAGATGTACTCACCGTATTGGAGGAAATGGGAGGAGAAATATATTTAGATCTATTGATTCAACATGTAGATTATAAAGATATCAACGATGCTATTAAAACCCTCCTTGAAA
>JALNXC010000026.1 GCA_023230535.1 Alkaliphilus sp.
TATATGTTTGGTGGAGATTTACTTAATCAACTTATATCTACATCTTTTGCCGCCAGAGATTTGCAAATACCTTTCTTTGGATTATACGGAGCTTGTTCAAATATGACTGAGTCATTGAGTTTGGCTGCTATGACGATAGATGGCGGATATGCGGATAATGTAGTAGTAACAACATCCAGTCATTTTTCTTCAGCAGAAAGGCAGTTTAGATTTCCGTTGGAATCGGGGAATCAACGCCCTTTAACATCACAGTGGACAGTAACAGGTTCGGGATCCGCAATAATATCGGCAACGGGTGATGGGCCTTATATTAGCTATATTACAACCGGAAAGGTAGTAGATTTTGGTATTAAGGATGCTTCTAATATGGGCGCCGCCATGGCTCCGGCTGCAGTAGACACAATAAGTACACACTTAAATGATACGGGTTTTAAGCCTGATGATTATGATTTGATTGTTACCGGGGATTTAGGGCATATTGGATATGAGATTGCACTTGAGCTGATACAGAAAAAGGGATATGACATATCAAAAATATTTAAAGATTGCGGTATAGAAATATTTGATACGGAAAAACAGGATACCCATTCGGGGGGGAGCGGTTGTGGCTGTTCTGCAGTTGTATTTTGCGGGTATCTGTATGAACAGCTGAAATTAAAAAAATTAAATACAATAATGCTAGTTACTACGGGAGCATTATTATCACCGACGAGTTCCTTACAGGGCGAATCTATACCCGGCATAGCTCATGCAATAACTATTTATTCAACTATAGCCCAATGATCATCGTTCAAAGAAGGGAGTTTTTAATATGCCATATTTAAAAGCATTTATAGTGGGGGGAATAATTTGTATCATCGGACAGATTATAATTAATAAAACAAAGCTAACACCTGCTCATGTTCTTGTCTTATTTGTAACATCGGGGGTTGTGTTAACCGCTATCGGTATATATGAACCCATAGTTAAATTTGGCGGCGCCGGTGCAACGGTTCCTATTCCGGGTTTTGGTTATGTTCTAGCCAAGGGTGCAATCAAAGGGGTCAGAGAAGATGGCATTTTGGGTGCTTTTACCGGCGGGATATCATCAACTGCCGGGGGTGTTACAGCCGCCATTGTTTTTGGTTATCTAATGGCATTACTTTTTAATCCGAAGACCAAACCATAGCATATAAAAAAACAAGGCGGACATACATGTCCGCCATTACTTAACTAAGATCATCTATTATTTTTATCAGTTTATCTAAAATCTCCTTTCTATTTTCTTCCGTAACTTCAATCAGTAATATATCGTCTCTTTTCCGGATATCGTTTAAAAACTTACAGTCATAATCCTTGATGACGCCTAAAATTATTTTGTCGCTATCTAATAATTCATATATTTTGTGTTTAAATTTCTCGCTATCATTTTCAAAAAAACCCAACTCATCCAATATAATTATATCCCTATTCTTAAGACTTTTTTCTAATATAGAGACAATACCTATATCAAAAGAATCTAAAAAAATTTCCCTGGAGCAATCTGTGTCATCTATATTAGCTATAGGGTAAGATTCCGAGTGATCATATAATGATTTTATTATATAACTTCTCTTATTGTCTTCAATTATTCTCTCCGTAATATATCCGCCTACAGGAAGGTTTAATCTATCCAAAATATGTTGTATTAAAGTTGATTTGCCTATACGTTTTTTACCGGTTAGAAATATGTTTTTCAAAATATCACACTCCTTAAATAGTATTTTAGCATAATAATATTGTACCGTATATATTCATTTTGATGTTGTAAGGTTACTATGAGTTTGGAAATATCAATAATAATTTCAGAGATTTTATTTATCTGTGTTGCCAAAATAATGGAACAGTATTGTCGAAATAAAAGTGATATTGCGAAATAGCAAGAAAGCTTGACATGGAATAAAGGGCATGGTATTATATAAATGGTCATATATATATATTATATATATAAAATCATGTAATACAAAGCCAATTGCTTTTTAATCTAGTTGACTCCTCAGCTTAGCAATCATATTGGCGGAATCCCGATCAAAATAGGTATAATAATCATAATTATTTAATCCATTTTGTCTGTTTAATGGCAAAATGCGAGTCTAAACGGATGCTAAAATGACAGCATAGCAAAGGAGCCGGGGTTTACTAGAGTTTAAAAACAGCTTTTTGGCACCTTCTTTGACAATTCGGAATTGACTGAGAATTCGGGAATTGTGGGGTAAGAAGGTAAAGGAAGGAGGGGGTGTGGTCTAGAAAGGCATTAAACAATTATCTTTAATTTTCAGCATTAATCACCATTTCTTGGAGTAATAAGGATTTCAAGGGGGTGAGGTGACAGACAGGAGGTTATGTTTTGTACAATGTTTTTCAGGTTTTTCAGCAGAAAGTATTAGATGAAGACAATAGATGTTGTGAAGTATACCCGGAATCAAAAAATCTAGATGCCTTATTGTTAGTGTTTTCCCAGGCTAAAGAAACCTTTAAAGAGCAAAATGAAGACATTTTCAAGAAAATAGACTGTAAGTTACCATTAGAGGAATTAAAGGAAAAAATGAGAAAATCGGAAGTGATTTTTCCTGATGCCAGCGTTAAGGGAGAACATGTAAAAAATTTTTTAGCCGCCATATGTGATGAGCTTGTAAAAAATAATAAGGATTTTGAGAAACCTTTGGAACATTTACAGGCTTCAGTTAAAGACTTTTTGGCTGAAAAAGATGATAATTTTGCACAGTCCCAAATACCTGTTTTAGTAGAAAAAATCGTTGAGGAAACACTTTCGGAAAGAGATTTTGTGGCTCTTCTTTTGATATTTATATTTTCTTCCCTTTATTATGGACCTAGGGAGGATTTTTTAGAAGAAGTAGATACAACTATCTGGAAGGGAAAATTTTGTCCGGTTTGTGGTGAAGCCCCTCATTATGGCTTTTTGAGGGGAGAAGACAGGGCAAGGTTTATGGAGTGCTGGCTCTGCGGGACTTCTTGGAGATATCCGCGCATGAAATGCCCTTACTGCGAAACTGAAAACCAAGAAAAGATGGGATATTTCACAGTGGATGAAAACGAGGTGTGCCGTGTACAATTTTGCCGGGAATGCAAAAAATATTGGAAGATTTTCAATTTGGAGGCGTACAAGGAATATGCCGAAGAAGAAGATGTTCTAGCATCCATGCACCATTTGCATACTTTGCATTTTGATGAGTTAGCTTTGAAAGAAGGTTTTTCTTCGGGTTCCGGACTGAAATGGGTTGAAGAAAAGGACAATGGATTAGTAAACTAGGAGGTGAAGCTTTTTATGAAGCTATCAAGACGTAGTTTTTTAAAACTGACAGGAACGGCTACGGCAGCTGCCACTTTGACAAGTTTAAGTTTGCAAGGTGATAGTGTAGCGGAAGCATCCAGCTATCCTGTAAGGTTGAGCTATGCCAAAGAAGTTACTTCTATTTGTACTTTCTGTGGCGTGGGCTGCAGTATTTTATACCATGTTAAAGATGGTGTTGTTATTAACGCGGAAGGCGATCCTGATAGCCCAGTTAATGAAGGTGCCCTTTGCCCTAAAGGCGGTTCTATATATAATCTTTCTTATATGTATGAGAAAAAAGGTAAACCGGTAGTCAATCCTAACCGTTTAACCAAACCCCTATATCGTGCACCGGGCAGTGATCACTGGGAGGAAAAAAGCTGGGATTGGATGATGGAAACAATTGTTAAGCGAATCAAGGATACCCGCGACAGCACTTTTCAAACAGTAGATGAAAACGGTGTAACGGTAAACCGTACTACGGCTATTGCTTGGTTGGGTAGTTCTTATTGTACCAACGAGGAGAATTATCTATTCCATAAGATGGCAAGGGCTATGGGTATCATAAATATCGATCACTGTGCTCGTCTCTGACACTCTCCTACGGTCGCCGGTCTTGGCGCGTCGTTTGGAAGAGGTTGTATGACTAATCACTGGGGTGATTATATATATACTGATGTATTTATGAATATCGGGGGCAATACAGCCGAGAGTCATATTATATCCATGAAGCATATTGAAAGGGCCCAACGCAAAGGAGCCAAGTTCATTGCCGTGGATCCGCGTTTTACTCACACGGCCGCTATTGCTGACATTCATGTACCTATCAGATCCGGTACAAACTTAGCTTATGTATGCGGACTGATGAATTATATCATACAAAATGAACGTCATCAAAAAGAATATGTAAAACATTATACCAATGCAACTTATCTGATTCATGAAGACTTTGATTTAGATGAAGAAACAGGATATTTCTCCGGTGTACAGGATGACCCAATCCGTAAATGTAAGAAGTATGATCAAACTACTTGGAATTATCAAAGGGATGCGGAAGGCAATGTACTAAGAGATATGGATATGCAAGATCCTAATTGTGTGTGGCAGATAATGAAGAGAATTTATTCTAAATATACAATTAAAAATGTAAGCGATGTAACAGGATGTCCTGAAGAGACTCTGGAAAAAGCTTATAATCTATATTCTTCTACCGGTGAACCCGGAAAAGCGGGCAATATCATGTATGCTTTAGGCATTACTCATTTTACTCATGGTGCTCAAAATACTAGATCTCTATGCGTTGTACAATTAATGTTAGGTAATATGGGTATTCCTGGCGGCGGAGTAAATGCACAGCGTGGTCAATCCAACGTGCAAGGTGCTACCGACCAAGCCATTCTATACCATATTATACCTGGTTATTTAGGTGTACCACGGGCGGCAAGGCATCCTGATTTAGCAACATATCTTGATGTGGAAACACCAAAGGTTAAAGAATGCTGGTGGAGTAATAAACCTAAGTATATGGTCAGCTTATTGAAAGAATTCTGGGGTGACAATGCAACTGCAGCAAACGATTTCTGTTATGATTATTTCCCAAAATTAGACCATCGTGATCACTCACAAATCCCTATATATAAAAATATGGGTGAGGGTGAAGTAAAAGGTCTGATTTGCTTTGCAGAGAACCCTGTTGTTGGTGGTAGTAGTACCAAAACCAAACGTGACTATCAATCAAAACTGGATTGGTTTGTTTGTTCAGATATTTTTGAAACCGAATCAGTTGCGTGGTGGTATGAGGATGGAGTCAATCCAAAAGAGATCCAAACTGAAGTCTTTATGTTACCTGCTGCCGCTTGTTTAGAGCGTGAGGGAACAAAGGCCAACAGTAGCCGTTGGATACAGTGGATGTACAAGGCTCAAAATCCGCCGGGAGAAGCCAGATGGGATCTACAGATTGCATATGAGCTCTTCAGCAGATTACAAGACGCTTACGCCAGTGGTGGCGGCGCTTTCCCAGAGCCCATAACCAAATTACAATGGGATTATGGTATGGATGGCGATAAGAGTCAAGTTGATGTAGTTAAAGTTTGTAGAGCACTAAATGGATATTATACCGACGGAAGGCCTTATGAGAAGTCTTTTGTTACCAACTTTGTCGGTTTACAGGATGACGGTTCCACTGCTTGTGGTAACTGGCTATATGGCGGTTATTACAACAATTTAAAAGCTCCCGCCTGTCAGAGCCGTGTAACGGAGGCTCCCGGTGAAGGACTCGGAACTCAACGAGGATGGTCATTTGCTTGGCCACTGAATCGTCGTATCGTTTATAATAGATGTTCGGCCGACTTGGAAGGTAAACCTTGGAATCCTGCAACACAAATGTTCTGGTGGGATAATGACGGCAATTTAATAGCAGATAAGAATTTAGACACTCCGGACTGGCCGGGTGGCTGGAATACTAATTTTGAACAGTTGAGAGACTTCCCATTCATTATGTTACCGGAAGGTAGAGGTAGACTCTTTGCTGCTGCCGGGGCCATTGCAGATGCTCCATTGCCTATACATTACGAAACAGCAGAAAGTTTATTCCCGAATCTGTTCTATCCTAAGGCCACATATAACCCGGTATCCGAGCGATTCTATGAAGACCATGTGGTGGAAACAGATGAGGAAAGAGCAAGGTATCCTTATATTATGAACACCTATAGGTGTACGGAACATTATCAAACCGGTATCATGACTCGTAATATGCCTTGGCTGAACGAGATAGCACCGGAGTTATATATAGAAATGGATCCGGAGTTAGCCAGCAATTTAGGCATTAAGCCCGGAGATATGGTTGAAATCGGAAGTAAACGCCTCTATAAAGACGGTAAACAAGGCTATATTGAAGCAAGGGCTTGTGTTACCGAACGTCTGCAACCATTTGTTGTACATGGTAGAAAGGTACATCAGGTAGGAATGCCTTTCAACTGGGGCTATATGGGAATGAACAAAGGTTCTATAACCAATGACCTATCTCCTTCAGTAGGGTGTGCTATTGTTTCTACTCCTGAATATAAGGGCTTCCTATGCTGTATCAGAAAGAAGGAGGTGTAAGGGATGAGAAAAGCTATTCTCCTAGATACGAGTAAGTGTATCGCCTGTCGTGGTTGCCAAGTAGCATGCAAAAATTGGAATCAATTACCGGCGGAAGATACCGTTTTCAATTCTAATTTTGAAAATCCACCTGAATTGTCACCTATTACTTGGATGCGAGTAACCTTTAAAGAGGAGATGAAGGATGGCAAATTCAAATGGTATTTTGGCAGCGATAGGTGTATGCATTGTACCGATGCAGCCTGTATGATGGTTTGTCCGGTAGGAGCAATCTATCGTACAGAGACAGGATCTGTCAATATTAATTATGACAAATGCATTGGTTGTAACTATTGTGTTGCTAACTGTCCTTTTGAAGCAATGAGCTTTGATCGAGAGGCCAATCATCCCGTTAAGTGTACTATGTGTATTGATCGTACTTCTAATGGCTTATTGCCTGCCTGTGTTAAGGCTTGTCCTGCCGGAGCCCTTCAATATGGCGACAGGGATAAATTGGCTACTAGGGCTAGTGCTAGGGTGGCTAAATTGCAGGCTGAGGGTAACAATAAAGCCGGCGTGTACGGTCTGGAAGAGGTATCGGGAACCGGTACCATGTATGTTTTGGAAAATGATCCGGATTATTACGGTCTGCCGTCGGCAGATATTCAAGTTCCTTTCAAAGCACGTGCCTGGAATGTTATTTTCAAACCTCTCAGGGTGTTGGCAGTTATAGCTGTAGCCCTTGGACTGTGGGGTAATCGCTCCGAGTCCAAAGAAATTCAGGATGCTGCTTCAGTAGCTAAGGGTAAAGAATCTTAATTTTGCGGATTATATATTGTTAATTTGGGGGTGAGGAAGTGGAAGTTAAGACATTTAAGAGCGGTGGGGCCCATATACCCCACTATAAGAGCTATACAGAAAACAAACCTATTACGAGGATGGCAGCTCCAGATGAAGTAATAATACCTTTATCGCAACATTTAGGTGCTCCTTGCGAGCCTCTTGTTAAAGTAGGGGATAAAGTAGAAGTTGGGCAAAAGATAGGAGACTCAAATGAATTTATTTCAGCCCCGGTACATGCCAGTATCTCTGGAACAGTAACAGCCATAGAACCTCGTCCTGCCTATACAGGTGGAGAGATAATGAGCGTGATAATTAAAAGCGATGGTGGGCCTCAAGAGTTTGTGGCCAAGGAAAAACGGGATCCGGAAAAGATGTCGGTTGAAGAGTTAAGGCAAGCTATTCGAGAAGCGGGTATAGTAGGTATGGGAGGAGCCGCGTTTCCTACTCATGCTAATATCAGTGTTAAGAAGCCGGTTGAATATCTTGTTCTTAATGGTGCCGAATGTGAGCCGTTTTTAACCTGTGATCATCGTCAGATGGTAGAGCGACCTTACGAGTTAGTGGAAGGTGCTAAGATCCTTATGCGCTGTATTGACTCGCATAAATGTCGCATTGGTATAGAGGAAAACAAGCCTGATGCCATTCAAGCTGTTTCCGAGAAAGCCAGGGATGCGGCAGGTATCGAAGTGGTACCTCTTGCCGTAAAATATCCTCAGGGAAACAAGGACCAACTTATTGAAGCCGCAGCGGGTAAATTTTCCGTACGGGGAGTTCGTTCTTCGGATGTAGGTTGTATTATTCGTAACGTAGGTACCACTATTGCCTGTTATGATGCTGTTGCAAGTGGAAAACCTTCTATGGAGAGGGTAGTCACTATTACAGGTCCTACGGTGCCTAAGAGTGGTAACTATATAATAAAAATCGGAACCAGGATAGGCCATGTACTCAAGGAGTGTGGCGTAGAAAGTCTGGACGGTTATAAAGTGGTATTAGGTGGACCTATGACAGGTATGGCCCTGACAGATCTTGAAGCAGGTGTTGTAAAGGGCGTTACTGGTATTTTGGTGTTGCCACCTGACATGGTACAGGAAGAAGTTGCATACTCTGACTGTGTACGTTGTGGTAAGTGTGTTGACCACTGTCCTATGCTATTATATCCTAATGAATTAAGCAGATATGCAGAAGCTGAGATGTATGATGCTTTAATGGAATGGAATATTATGGATTGCATGGAATGTGGTATTTGCTCATATATTTGTCCTGCTCAACGTCCTATCGTGCATTTTATTCGTATGGCAAAACCTACTATTAGAAAGATGCAACGTGCGGCGGCAGGAAAATAGATAGAAAAGGAGGAGATACCTGGTGGATAATCAAAAACTAGTTTTTACACCGGCACCACATTTAAAGGATGAATCAACAGTTGGCCAGGCAATGCGGGATGTAATAATTGCTCTTATTCCTGTCAGCTTGGTAGCAGTTTATTTCTTTAAATTCTACGCCGTGTTTATGATAGCAGTTTGTATGGCTACAGCAGTCATTACTGAATGGGCTTTCCGTAAAGCTAAGGGAAAGAAAACAAATCTTGGCGATTACAGTGCCCTTTTGACAGGTCTCTTGGTAGCCCTGTGTTTTCCCGCTACTGCCAGATGGTGGATGGGAGCATTAGCTACCTTTATAGCTGTAGGAATTGCCAAAGAAATGATGGGCGGAATAGGCTGGAACCGATTTAATCCGGCTCTATTCGGTAGGGTAGCTATTATTGTTATAGCTCCGATTATCATGTTGATTGGAACCAATCTTTTATCTTTGTCGGCTAATTTTGGTGCGGTAGATGTTGTAACCAGAGCCACCCCATTGGCTATGTTGAAACAAGGCATGCAGATGCCAAGTATAGCAAAGCTTTTTGTTGCTTATCCTGGCGGTGCTATGTCTGAGGTTTCACCTCTTGCCCTTCTTTTGGGGGCTGCGTATTTGTTCTATCGCGGACATATTAAATGGCATATTCCGGTCTCTATTCTGGCTACGGTAGCTGTGTTAACACTTGTAGCAGGCCAGAACCCATTGTATCATCTCTTTACAGGAGGGATATTCTTGGGAGCCTTCTTTATGGCTACAGATTGGGTTACTTGTCCTATAACCGATAAGGGTAAATTAATCTTTGGTGTTGCTATTGGAGTTTTAATTGTTCTTTTCCGTGTAGTGCTTGCTCCAACCGAAGGGGTAGCTTTCTCAATACTTATTATGAATGCCTTTGTACCTCTGATTGAAAAAGCTACAAGACGAGTTTCTTATATCGACCCTGCACTTCGAAGAGAAGTTGCAATACCCGGTCAAGAGCGTGCGACAGCTAAAGGTTAAGATATAAAATTATTAAAACAAATGATATTTTATATAATTATAGTACAAATATAAAATTATAGTAAAGATACGGAACATTCAGCTCCGAGCCTATTAACCTAAATGACGACAATATGGTTTTTAGGCCGATAGGGTGTAA
>JALNXC010000027.1 GCA_023230535.1 Alkaliphilus sp.
AGGGAGTATTCGGGAAGAGAAACACCGCTATATTATGCGGAAAATTTGACTAAAAAATTGGGCGGGGGAAAGATATATCTAAAAAGAGAAGATTTAAACCACATGGGAGCCCATAAAATCAACAATACTATCGGGCAGGTGCTCCTTGCTAAAAGAATGGGTAAAACCCGGATAATTGCAGAAACGGGAGCGGGGCAACATGGAGTTGCAACAGCTACGGTATGTGCTTTATTTGACATTGATTGCGAAATATACATGGGCAAAGAGGACACGGAAAGGCAGGAGCTCAATGTTTTTAAGATGGAGATGCTCGGTGCTAAAGTAAATGCGGTTGCTTCCGGGACACAAACCCTGAAAGATGCCGTGGATGAGGCTATAAAAGATTGGGTTGTCAACATAGATAATACTTTTTATCTCATAGGTTCCGTTGTCGGACCCCATCCTTATCCTACTATGGTCAGGGACTTTCAAAGAATTATAGGCGATGAGGCAAGGAAACAAATATTAGAAAAAGAGGGGCGATTACCGGATTATTTAATAGCTTGTGTCGGTGGAGGCAGCAATGCTATGGGATTACTTTATCCGTTTATAGAGGATAAAGATGTAAAAATGTATTGTGTAGAGGCAGCCGGTTTAGGATTAGATACAAACAAACATTCCGCCACTATCAGCAAAGGCGCTGTGGGAGTGATCCATGGTATGATGACGTATTTATTGCAGGACGAAGAAGGAGAACCCTTGCCGGTTTATTCTATTGCGCCCGGGCTGGACTATCCGGGTGTGGGTCCCGAACATGCTTATCTTTATGATATAGGCAGAATAAATTATACGGCCGTTACGGATGATGAGGCTATGGAGGCTTTTAAATATTTAACTCTGATAGAAGGAATTATTCCTGCGCTTGAAAGTTCACACGCTATCGCTTATCTGATGAAAATGGCGGAAAAAACTAAAAAGGATGATATCATAATAGTCAACTTATCAGGCAGGGGCGATAAGGATATTTATACCATAAAGGGAATATTGGGGAGAGAAAGCGGCAAAAAATAGAATCGTAAGACAGGCAAAACATTCTTTTGTTTTGTCCCTGCCTTGCCATATAAACATTGAGTTCGGAAGAAACAGATTGTCTCGTATTTAAGCCGGAATCTAAATCTTATAACAACATAACATTAATAAAAATATAAAAAATGGGGGTATATTTTGTTTGCCTTGGGGCAGATGAAATGTTCCCTCATTTTCTGCTTTATTTTAAAATTTAGTACATAGATTCCCCTTCGGTTTAATAAGCATATACTATAGTATAAAAATATTTAGAAACGTATAGCATAGTAAAAATTGGATAACATTATAGATAAACTGAAATGATGTCAATACATGTGTTTAAACCGCCGATTGCCAAATAACCTTATGATATCTGATTATAAGATGATCGATGTAGGGGGTATTCATATGGAGAAAAAAGAGATAACGGGAAAAAGGGAGAAAAACTTCAGCAGTTTTGTAAATGCCCTGGGAAATCTGTATAATAAAATAAATCATACAAGGGTTCAAGAGACGGACGGAAGCGAGGAACTTGTTCAATGTGTAATTGAGGCGCATAAGGAATGGCAAAATGCAGAGATATTTTTTCATAGTGTATCTGACCCGGATCTGATAGATCATGCTATATATAGATTAGAGGCCAGTAAAGCCAGATATGTTTATTTGCTCAAACAGGCCAAAGCCGAAGGAATCAGAATAGATTTATGTTGATTATGGATGTTTGGGATTTTTAATCAATTTCGAATATTTGATTAGGATAGAAATTTCAATATTATATACGGTGCAATTCTTTATCATAATATCATAAGAAAATTTATATAATATAGGGAGTAGTTATGTGCTATTCCCTATTTAAGGTTGGCAGGTGTTGTTATTTGAAGAGGTAAATATTGAATAACTATTGGGCTATTGGGGTGAAATAAAATGGGATTAGAACTGAATATTATATTAGCCTATGCGGTGGGGCTAATTTTATTATATGTTATCGGTTGGATTTTATTGGTTCCTTTAAAGTGGATAATAAAGTTAATATGGAACGGTATATTGGGCGGAATTATGCTATTTGTTATAAATTTAATCGGAGGGATATGGGGTATACATTTGGCAATTAATCCCCTCAGTGCCATTGTCGTTGGATTGCTCGGAATTCCGGGAGTGATATTGCTGTTACTGTTAAAATATGTACTGTAGGGGCGGACCCGTGTGTCCGCCCCTACTACTTTTGTACATTATTAAACTTTTGTGCCGAAGACAAAAAAATAGTATATAATTAAGGTATTATTAAAAATAATGATATAGTTTTATTATGAACAAAATAGTGGTATATAATATAATACATACTAAAACGGTTTTTGGGGGGATATAATCAATGAAAGAAAATGTTGACATAGGACGTAATATTAAAATCATAGAATTTTTAAAATGTGAACTTTTAAATAGTGTTTCGGCGGTTTTCGAGGCTTTGTTCAAGGGGAGCAAAGAAAGTCAACAGATGATCACGGAGGGGTTGGCCAATATTATTTTAGTGACTTATTCCTTAGCCAAAAGATTAGGTGTTGATTATTCGTCTATCGATAAGAAAGTGCAGGAAAAGGCAAGATTACATATATTAGAGGAACATCATCTGGAAAAATGGTATGGAGATCTTTCAAATCTGTATCAGCATTTAAAAGATCATGGAAATTAGAGATAATAAGTAGGAGTGATTTTTAAATGAAAAACTATGATGAAAAAAAAGCATTTATTGAAGCCGCATTGATTGCTGCTATAACCACAATACTTGCTATAAGTATTGTATATATACCGATTTTATCCGTATCCATAATGCTGATTCCCGTTCCATTTATGGTTTTAGCATATAGGCATGGGAATAAATATTCTATACTCTCTTTTATCACATTCAGTCTGTTGATTGGAATTTTAACAGAATTGATTTATGCCGGGTTTTTATTAGTGATATTCGGGCCGATGATTTTAGCAATGGGGCATTATATAAAAAAGCAGAAAGAACCATATTCGGTAATAGGTATAGGTACTATTATATCGGTTTTTTCCGTATTGATTATATTTCAAGTTGTTTCATATATAGGAAATATAAATATAATCGATGAGATTGCTCTTGCCATGGAAGGTATTGTAAGCAGACAGGTTGATATATTAAAAAGTATGAACATAGATACTTTAAATGCGGACGAGGTATTAGATTATTTATTGATGATTTTACCGGGTGTATTTATTATTCAATCTATGCTCACGGCTTTCGGGAATTATTATATAACGGTAAATATATTAAAACGATTTAGTACAAGTGATATTGAGTTTCCGCAATTTAGTGATTTTAGGCTGCCCAAAGATATTGTATTCGGTTCTTTTATCATCTTCATACTGAGTTATTTAACCAGGTATATTGAAGGTATTCATCATGCCGGTCTACTCACAAATGTTACATTGCTCTTTATTTTTATGTTTTTCATACAGGGGATATCCGTTATAAGCCATTTAATAAAGAGGACAAAAATTCCTAAGGCCATACGCATTTTTTTATTGGTATTAATTTTATTTATAAGCCCGCTGCTTACGGTGGTTTCGTTTGTCGGACTAATAGATGCCATAGTTAATATGCGGAATATAGGATAACAGGAACGATATCCGGGTGCATGGGCCCGGTGTTCTTTAAATATCCGCAGGAAAGTTTTAGGAGGTTAAATTAAAATGAGCAGTATTAAAAAGAGCAAATTTTTTAGAATGCTGATTCCCGACACACGAATTTATCTTATTATAATTTTTATATTTATACTGGTAGTGTTTTATTATAATAAAGTAATCGGTGTGATGAGTATATTTTTATTGGCATATTTAATCTATCATAATTTAAAAATAAGCGACATAAAAAGAGAAGAATGGACCCGTTATATTGAGAAATTATCATCGGATATGGATTCCGCTACAAAATATGCAGTTTTAAATCTCCCTATTCCATTGACTATAATTGAATCCGATGGAATTATTGCGTGGTACAATCCCAAGTTTTTGGAAGTAATGGACCGCAGCGATCTACTGGGAAGGGATAT
This sequence comes from Alkaliphilus sp., assembly GCA_023230535.1. Taxonomy (GTDB): domain Bacteria; phylum Bacillota; class Clostridia; order Peptostreptococcales; family Natronincolaceae; genus JAAZJW01. The sequence continues at coordinate 4,116 of JALNXC010000027.1, forward strand.
TCAGGATATTGTACCCAATTTTGATTTGAGCGATATATTACAGGATGAAAATGAGTTATTCGAATTGATTGAAATTAAGGAAAGGTATTTTAGGATTGTATATAGCATTGTTAAATTATCGGGAGAACATGCTTCCGATTATATTATAATGATTTATTGGATAGAGGTTACCAAATATGAGGAATTGAATAAAAAATACGAAAATGGGCAGATGGTTGTGGGAATCATTCATGTGGACAACTATGACGAAGTTATGCAAGATATAGAGGAGGCGAAACGGCCATTGATTGCAGCGGAAATAGAACATAAAATAAATTTATGGTCTTATGAAATTAATGGCCTTATACGCAGATATGCCAAGGATAAATTTATTGTTGTTTTCAATCACAAACATTTGGAGGAATTAGAGGCTAAAAAATTCGATATATTAGATGATATCAGGGAAATAAATCAAAATAACAATATGCCCATTACCCTGAGTGTGGGTATAGGGGTCTATGGTGAAACACCTCTTCAAACCTGGGAATTTGCCGATGGAGCTAAAGATTTGGCATTAGGCAGGGGGGGAGACCAGGTAGTTCTAAAAAAAGGTGACAAAATCAGTTTTTATGGCGGGAAGGCAAAGGCAGTGGAAAAAAGGACTAAAGTAAAAGCGAGGATGATATCCCATGCTTTACGCCAACTGATAGATGAATCCGTCAATGTCATAGTTATGGGACATAAGATGGCGGATTTGGATGCACTGGGTGCATCCCTCGGTATTTATCGTGCGGCCAGAAATAGGGACAAAGAAGTGTATATTGTGTTAAATGAAACCAATCCCGCAATCGAAATGTTGCTTGATCGTATATACAAAACAGACGAATACAGGGATGTGATCATACATTGTGACGAAGCAAAGTTTAATATAGGTAAGAAATCCCTATTAGTAGTAGTAGATACCTATAGGCCAAATTTTACCGAATGCCCGGAACTATTGAAATTAACGGATAAAGTAGTGGTTATAGATCACCATAGAAGGGGGACCGAATTTATTGAAAATACGGTTTTAACTTATCATGAGATATATGCTTCGTCTACCTGCGAATTGGTAACGGAAATATTGAGTTATATGGATGATAAAATTAATATACCCCAAATGGAGGCAGAAGCCTTATTGGCGGGTATTTCTATGGATACTAAAAATTTTACATTTAAAACCGGTGTAAGGACATTTGAAGCGGCCTCTCTGCTGAGAAGAGCAGGTGCGGATATGGCATCGGTAAAACGGTTATTTGAAAATGATTTCAGCTCCATCATCGCCAAAGCGGAGATTGTCAAGAGGGCGGAAATAATTTATGATACAATAGCAATTTCAATGTTCAGGGATATTTCTAAATATTCACAGCTTGTTGCGGCGCAGGCTGCGGACGAACTATTAAATATCAAGGGAATTACCGCCTCCTTTGTTTTGGGAAGAAAAAATGATACAATAATTTTTATAAGCGGGCGTTCTATGGGAGATATAAATGTCCAGGTAATTTTAGAAAAACTTGGCGGCGGGGGCCATATGACGGTTGCAGGGGCTCAAATAGAGGATTCTACATTAGAAGGGGCCAGAGAAAAATTAGAAAAAACGATTGAAGAATATTTTGAGGAGGGAGAAGAAGAATGAAAGTAATTTTATTGCAGGACGTGAAAGGATTGGGTAGTGAGGGAGAAGTGGTAAATGTCAAAGATGGGTATGCAAGAAATTTTTTACTCCCCAGGAAATTGGTTGTTGAAGCGACGGAAGGAAATTTGAAAATCTTGAAAAAGCAACAAGCATCTCAGGAATTAAAAGAACGGCATGAAATTGATGAAGCTAAGGATATTGTGGCAAAATTGGAGGAATCTCCGATCGAAATTATAGCCAAATCGGGGGAAGGCGGAAAATTATTTGGCTCCGTAACATCCAAAGATTTAGCCGAAGCATTGGAAAAACAATATAAAATCAAGATAGATAGAAGGAAGATCGTTTTACCGGAACCGATCAAGGAATTAGGCATGAGGGATGTAGAGGTTAAACTCCATTCGGATGCGGTTGGAAAATTAAAGGTAAATATAAAAGGTGAATAGAGTGGAAGATGTAAATTTAATCAATAAAGTGCCTCCTAATAGCGTAGAGGCAGAGCAGTCGGTTTTAGGTTCCATGCTGTTGGATAGGGAAGCTATAATAGTTGTTTTGGAAATTCTGGAGGGTTTGGATTTTTATAGGGAAGCTCATAAAGAAATATTTGAGGCTATGTATGATTTATTCAATAGGAATGAACCCGTGGACCTGGTTACTTTAACCGAGGAGCTTAAAAAACGGGAAGTTTTAGATGCTATAGGTGGAATTCCCTATTTAACGAGCCTGGCTTCGGGTGTGCCTATAGCTTCTAATGTGCGGTATTATGCAGAAATAGTGGAGAGGAAATCCATTTTACGAAAGTTAATAAAGGCTTCACAGGAAATCATTCATTTAGGTTATAGCAGCGATGTGGAAGTTTCCGAAGTGATTGAACAGGCACAAAAAAATATATATGATATTTCACAGGACAGGTCCGGCAGGGGATTTGTCCTCATAAAAGATGTTTTATCAGATACATTTGACAAGATCGAACAATTATATGAGAGTAAAACACAGATTACGGGAATGACCACCGGGTTTATTGATTTAGACAAAAAGTTAGACGGGTTTCATAAAACAGATTTAATTTTAGTTGCTTCCAGGCCTTCGATGGGAAAATCCGCACTTGCTCTAAACTTGGCGCAAAACGCAGCCGTTAAGGCCGGGGCTTCCGTGGCCGTCTTTAGCCTGGAGATGTCGAGGGAACAATTGATGCTCAGAATGGTAGCGGCGGAATCCATGGTTGAATTGGGAAAAATACGGATTGGAAATTTAGATGAGGAAGAATGGGCGAAGATTGCCAATTCTATGGTTCCTCTCTCCCAATCCAAAATATTCTTTGATGATACTCCCGGGATTTCCGTAACGGAAATAAGATCAAGATGCAGGCGTCTGAAGATGGAAAGGGGATTGGATCTTGTTTTGATTGATTATTTACAGCTGATGGAGGGCGATAGAAAGAGCGAAAACAGGCAACAGGAGATTGCATCTATTTCCAGAAATTTAAAAGTGATGGCGAAAGAGCTGGATTGTCCCGTGATTGCGTTGTCCCAATTATCCCGGGCCCCCGAGCTCAGGTCCAATCATAGGCCTATTTTATCGGATCTTAGAGAATCAGGGGCTATGGAGCAGGATGCGGATTTAGTTATGTTTTTATATCGCGATGAATATTATCATTTAGATAGCGATAAAAAGAATATAGCTGAAGTGATTGTTGCCAAACATCGCCATGGAGAAATAGGTACCGTTGATTTAATCTGGTTGGGTCAATTCCAGAAGTTTTTAGATTATGAAAGATATAGGGATTCTTAGTTGGAATATTGAATTATAGGTGGGATGAAATGGAGCTTGCGAGGGGAGAGAAAACTTATATCAAGAAACTTGGGAAAGAACATATAGACCTCATGCAAAATTGGGGCAGACATGGGAACCCTCTGTTTTCCTGCTATAATTTCCCGCATATGAGCGAAAGGCAAAAAGATTGTTGGTATAGAAACAAAACACGGGGGTTTTCAAAAAAATGTTTTGTTGTTTTTAATGATTGCAATCAATTAGTAGGGTATATTTCGTTGAGAAATATCAGAATCTTCAAAAAAACCGGTGAATTGGGTATAGTATTCGATCCTAACAATATAGATCGAGGATATGGAACGGACGGGTTAAAGGCTTTTTTGAGATATTATTTCGAAATATTGAAGATGAGAGCCCTCTATTTAAAGGTATCTATTTTTAACAAGAGAGCACAAAGGTGCTATAAAAAGGCCGGCTTCAGGTTATCCGATATAGTCACGGAAGAATTTGAAGATCAGAGCCTGCCTATTTTTCAGGATGATTATTTTATTCCGTACAGGCATTTTTTTAAATTGGAAAATGAAAGGATAAAGTGCCAGTTTATCGATATGGTCATCACAAGGGATAGATATTATTTAGAGGTGAAGGACGAGAGATAACAGGCATTTTGATTTCGGTTTTTGATTTTTAGTACGAATTAGGTCATAAATTGACGGTTTTATCCACACTATCCACGGTTGGCTGTGTATAAGATTGAATTTTGTGTATTTTATTAAAATAATGTTAAATATGTATGATATGTATTGATGTATAAATTGGTGAGTATTAAAGCATCTTAATAGAGATACAATATTTTTTGTAAAATAACAGATGTTATGGGTAATAATTGTTACACGGCGGTTTTTGCCCGTTTATAATGATTTAATGTCACTGAGCCGGTTTTTGTTATTGATTATGTAAAATAAAAGTGATACTATTATATAAGTTTAAATATTTTTTGAGGAGGGGTAATAAAATGGCTATAATTACAAAAGATATGACTGTTGCCGAAGTTTTAAGAATTGATCAGGGAGCAGCAGCCGTTTTCTTGAATTTTGGTCTTAAGTGTCTTGGCTGACCCGGGGCTACAATGGAGAATTTAGAGATGGCCAGTAGGATACATGGCATAAATGTTGATGATTTATTAGCTGAGTTGAATAGATTTTTTAAATCAAGATAATTGATGGGCGAGCTTTGCTCGCCCATTTTTATATATTCCTTTCCCACCTCAAATCCTTGCCAAAAAAGTGAAGCACGGTAAATTTTGAAAAGAGGCGTGAAAAGATGCGATCATCATAACGATCCATTATTTCTTTGGGAGAAAGATTTGTAGATATTATCGTTTTTTTGTTAGAGAGGAGCCGGCTGTTAATAATATTAAATAATTCACTATTTGTAAATGTATTGGTCATTTCAGTACCTAAGTCGTCTATAATCAATAAATCTGCTTCAAATAAAAGATCATATTTGTCCTTATCGCCATTTTTTCCGAATCTTATCTCTTCTAATATTTCCAGAAGTTTGAAGGCGGTTTGATAAATTACAATTTTTTCTCTATCCAGCAACGATTTTGCTATACAGTTAGCTAAGAATGTTTTTCCCGTACCCGTCTCACCGTAAAATAACAGATTGTCCTCATCGTTTACATCAAAATTAAATACGAATCCTTCGCATATATTGAGTGTATTCATCATATTTTGTTTAGGTGTCAATGATTGACCGTCAAAGGGTTCATCCGAAAAAATATCCAGATTGAAAGATTGAAAGTTTTCTTTTTCCAATATATCGGATAAATTTGACATATTATATGTGTAAACAATGAGCTGTTGCTTAAAACATTTGCATTTTCGGCCATCGGGTAAAAAGCCCGTATCACTGCAATTTGTACAGAGAAAACTATCATCCAAATATTGCAACGGAATATTGTTTTCTGTCAACAAAATAGCCCGTTTTTGTTTGAGTTGATCCAGTTCCTGTCTAAAATTCCTTATGGTTTTCTCGGGATCATCCGAGCCCCGTATCAATGATCTGGAAATTTCTATGCCTATCTTTTGAAGTTTTTCGTCAATTTCCTGTATTCTGGGCACCCTGCCATATATCTCCCGCAAT
>JALNXC010000028.1 GCA_023230535.1 Alkaliphilus sp.
GCCACCCCGAGATGGGATGCAGGTGGATGCTGGGTAAGTGATGTTAATTCTAATGGATTTACCTTAAATTTCAATAAAGTTTCATCAGAAGTTTCCGAGGCGGATATAATCGTAACACGGGCTCCGTTTCAGCAAAGCATAAAAAGGCAAAGATTTATTAAAGACATAGATAAGGACAAGTAATGTCCATTTGTTTTGCGGTTTACTCTATGTGTTATTATAGAGCATTATCTTAATCTGTAATTTTATGCACAATTTCCAAAATGAGGCCAAGAGAAGGCTGTTAGCAAATATGATCAGTAATGTACTGGTTATTTTTGTTAATGTTGGAATAAACATTTGGCTTACTCGCTATTTTATCGACAAACTTGGCGTAGAAGTGTATGGAATGATTCCTATGGCCATGTCTTTTATTTCGTATTTTAATGTTTTTACAATGTCCATCTCAAATGCTGTTAGTAGGTTTGTTACTATACATCTCAACAAAGATGATGCAAAACAAGCTAACGTGTATTTTAACACAGCATGGAAAGCTCTGCTTTTTGTGTGCGGAATACTTATGATTCCTGTAATTATTCTTTCCTTGTTTTTTTCACGGCTGTTTCAAGTTCCTTATGGATTTGAAAAAGAAACCAGCATACTATTTCTTATGGTCATTATGTCCTCCTTTATTTTATCAGTCAATAGCGTATTTTTAGTAAGTACATTTGTAAGGCATAGGTTTGATCTTAACAATTCAATAAGAGTTCTGAGTAAAATTTTTCAGTTTTGTATTCTAATTCTGTGTTTTCATTATTTATCCCCATCTTTAAAATATTTTGGAATATCTGAAATCGGAATGGCGTTGTTTACTTTGACGGGGGCGCTAATACTCATGAGATGCCTGACCCCTCAACTACATGTTAAATGGGGTATATTTGATTGGCTTGCTTTTCGCGAAATGGGACATATGGGCGTATGGATGATTGTTAGAGAGGCAGGTACTTTCTTCTATTTTAGCGCAAATTTTATAGTTATAAATATAATTCTTGGTCCTGAGGATGTTGGGTATTATGCCCCTATTGCTCAATGGGTGCCGATGTTATTTTTATTAGCAGGTATTATAAGCCGTGTTTTTGTTCCTATAATTTATGAGTATATTGCGCATAATGAATTAGATAATCTTTCCTTTCAGTTGCGAAGATGTATAAGGTTTATGGGGTTAATGATGGCTTTCTGTATAGGTATGATGTGTGGACTTGCTAACCCTATTTTAGAAATATGGCTGGGTTCCTCTTTTGCCGCTTTGAGTCCCTTGGTATGGTTATTAATAGGCCCATTTATAATAATTATTACTGCGGTCCCGATAGAATCTGTCTTCAGAGGAATGAACAAGGTAAAAATACCGGCTATAGTTACATTTAGTATGGGTGTTGTCCATCTCTTGATTTCTATAATTCTTGTTCAGTACACAAATTTGGGGATTTATGCGGTTGCATTAAGCTTAGCTGTTTGCATGGGTGCAAGAGATTTATTCTTTGCACCAATTTATGCTGCAACAATTATAAATCAACCCAAAATGACATTTCTCAGAGAAAATATTCTGGGCGTGATACTATTTACAGTAATATCTCTGACTGCTTTAGTACTTAGTAAAATATTTAACCTTGCTTTTATTCCGCGGTTATTGACAGTATGTGTTTCTGGGTTGGTGATTTATGTAGCCTTATGTTACTTTGTGATTATTAACCAGAAAGACAAGGTTTTTGTAAAATCTCTGATTCTCAGAAGCGCTAAATTGACAGGGTGATAAAATATTTCCAATAGACCTGATTGTACTATGTCATTAAAGATTTTCGAATCATTAGTTTCTTCTAGTAAACACAATAATAACGTGATTTCTCCTTATAACTGGATATTTGAATTATGTGATGTATTTGATAGTATATCGTTTGTGAAAGTACTTATTATTGGCGGCGAAGATAACACTATCAAATTAAACCATGTATTGCTTGAAAGGCGGCCAAGTCTATCTGTTGCCCAATTTAATGCTCCGATTAATAGTGCGAATAAGCTTCCTTTTAGTTCGAACAGCTTTGACCTCGTTATTTTGTCAGCACCTAAGGCAGAAAACAATTTGAGTGCAGAGTTTTTATGTTCCGACTCACTATTTTTAATATCTTATTTTAAGGAGATATCACGTGTATTAAGAGACGATGGAAAAGTTTTATTTGCTATTAATAAGTGGGAAGGTAGGCCTTCGCTTTTAAAATATTGGATGTCCTGTTTTTATTATAGCCAGAGGAGTGTTAATTCGATAAATGTAAGATTTGCTCAGGCAGACCCAATTATTGGCAGATATTTAAGTCAAATTTTACCAGAAGCTGATTTTAAGATAGCAAAGATAGACATGGTATTACCTGACCTGCAATCACCTAGTATTTGTATGCCTTATAATAGTGTTGAGGCATTGCCATACGCTTTAAGCTTTGTCTTGGGCAGTAAATGGCAGCCTATAATCAAAACGATGAAAATTGTAATACAGGCACTTAGATTTATTCCAAAAACGATACTTAAAAACATCATATGTGGAAGTATACCTGACGCATATGTAACAGTGAATAAATCAAGCAGCTACGCAGAAACAGGATTTGAATATAATATTCTTAAAATGATGTGCCAGATTAATCCTGCGATCAAAAGTATGTTTAGGGTGAGGACGTCTGAAAAAGTAATTTATGTTGGTATTGATAATTCCGGAATGCCCAAACAGATATCGAAGATACTAAGTCCTTTCCATCGAAAGGTGCAAGATAACAATCCTGTTGCAGATATGTCGGGAGTTCCAAGAACTATAAAAAAATGTAAAGAGAATATAGTAGTAATCGAGCCATGGATTAGCGGTAAACCTGTATCATTTCTTAATATTAGCCATCAAAACAAGGTGCTGAATTGGCTTATAGATTTACATAATAGTTATAAAAGTGGTGAATGGAGTCGGGAAGAAGCACAGAAATATGTCGAAGAACCAATAAATGTGATTAGTCAATTGAAAACAGAATGTAATAAAGAAGCATTTAAATTTTATACAATTGCGGCCAATCGTTTTCTTGATTGTTATGATATTTGGGCAGGAAAAATACAGACTACTCCTGAGCATGGCGATTTTGTTCCAAGCAACATTCTTATTAATAAAAACAATGAGCTTAAAATTATAGACTGTGAGGGTAGCTTAGATAAAGGTTGTTCTTTATTTGATATAAGTTGTTTTTTATATGCTTCTGCTGCGGGAGAACCGCAGGTAAATACTCCGAATATATTATTTCAAACTTTGACTGGACATGGCAAAAGAGCAAAGGCCTTTAAAATCTTAACCTCTAAAATCTGTCAGATGCATAAAATATGTGAAACTATAATGCTTGATTTTAGTTTAATTGCATTTGCCAGAAAGGTTATGATCTCACAGAGAGAGAGGAGAATTAAGGTGGCAGATATGTGGTTGCGGTCTATGGAAGTATTTTGTAAAACCTTTACAGCTGAATTAAGATAAACTAAAAAATAATACTTTTAAAGAGCTCTTATAATTATGGGTATAGAAAAAACCAATCAAAATAGCAAAGATAATATGTCATTATTATTAACAAGGCTATTACAATATCTTGAAGAGAACGAGATAAAGTATTGCATACTAAGAAACTATGAACAGTTACCTGGCAACCTTCCTTTTGACATTGATTTTTTGATAGAGCAAGGTAAGCTTAAGAACTTGGATAAAATTCTTATGCGATTCTTTCGAAGCGAGAAATGTCATTTGTATTTAGCTAGCACTCATGCGAATGTTTGCAGGCATTATTACTTGTATTATGAAAATGATGATGGTGAACGTAGCTTTCTTGCATTGGAATTCAACACAATTCTTTTATTGTATCTGCCAGGTAAAATACGGACCAATGAATTGTGTTATTTACCTACGAAGACAGTAATGGAAAGCCGTAGAAAACTTGGCTCGATATATGTGCCATCGAAAGAAATTGAGGTAATACATTTGTTTTTTGAATCGCTTTTTAAGGGCAAAGAAAAGTATTGGCCCAGATTATTCGATAAGTTTGAGGAAACTAAAAACTCTATTATGCCTCTTTTAATAAGTTGCTTCGGAGAAGATGCCGCGGGGAGAGTTTTTGATTTATTGAGTAGTGGTAGTTCGGAGAGCTGCTGTCAAGCTTCGGATGAATTATTGAAGGCTTTTTGTTCGGTTACACGCGCATCATTAGGACAGCGTTTATTACATGACTTATATGCATTTAAAGAACGTGTTCTCGGTTATATAAAACCAGAGGGGATGTTGGTTGTTTTCTTGGGACCCGACGGAGTAGGCAAAACCTATATTGCAGATCGACTGGCCAGAATTTTAGAAAGAAGATTTCCTAAAATCATACGAACCCATCTTGGCAATCGTCCTGTAATATTGCCTTGTTTAACGGGAAAGAGAGCCTCTGAAGTAAATACAAATAATTCTGAAAGTATAATTGCTGCAAGGCGGTCAAGCTGGCGATTTTATCAGTCACTTAGAGTTCTATATTACGCTTTAGATTATATTGTGGATTATTTTATTCGTCTACGATTATGGAAAAGTAAAGGATATTTAATTCTTTCCGAACGTTATAGTTACAAGTATTTTGCTGGACCGCAGATACATATTCCAAAGGCGGCGAAATTTACAAGATATTTAGCGTGTATTTTAGTGCCAGCTCCGGATATTGCGATTTTTTTAGATGCATCCCCACAGGTAATTCTTCGTCGTAAAAAAGAACTGACAGAAGAGGCAATAATAGCTCAGAGGCAAGCATATAGAGGCGTTCGCAAATTTGTACGCGAATTTTATGTCGTTGATAACTCTGGGCAACCGGAGTCTGTTGCTGATGAAATAATTTCAATTATTCTAAAAGTTGCATCCCATCGTTCTGCTAAGAAGCGCAAACTGGAAGAATCTCTAAAGATAGACCGCGGCTAAAATCGGAACCTTATTATTAAAGTTTAAATAAATATATGTAAGTTCTATGTAGATAAAAAAGATTTTTTGTGGCTGTATCAAATATTTTAAGTATATAGTTGTGTTGAATAAAAAAGCGAATGACAAAACGAAAGGTTTTTTTAGGTGTGAGAATAAAGTTCTTTGTACATTCATGGCATTTTAAAACACTATTGTCGAAAGCTCGATATTTTTTTGATTCAGTTTTGGGTAAAAGTTCCTTTTTTTATATGGGGTTGTCCGTGCAAATTTTATAGTAGAATTTCTAAAAAATATCTATAACATAAGTTCTTGAGAAATCTAAATGATTTTTATCCTTCTACTTTTATCAGCCGCTTATATTGTAATGGCTGTGATTGGCGCAAAGCAAGCTTTTACATATAAAGATAGGCTTTTATATCTACCTGCTATCGTAGCGATGGTTAACGAAGCAGTTTGGCATGCTTTTCCTATCTTGGTTCTTTATATTCTTAGATTGGGAGCAACAGGGCAGATTGAAACTGATATGGCCCAGACTGCCATTGGCAGTGTATTAGATTTGACCTATATTATTTTTTGGTTATTGGGTTTTTTCTTTATGGCTAAGAAGGGCGAGGCTCGTTTTGCCAAGTCAAATTTTGGTCAGTACCTCTATACCGATACACAACCGGTAATGCCTTTTGAAGGAATTGACCGCCAATATTTTCTAACTCGGTTGAGATATTTTTTATTAGTCTGTCTTACTATGATTATCTTGTATTATCCGCTGTCGCGTATATTCAACTGGCCTACTTCCTATGCAACGGGATTTTTAACTATCCAAGATACCCATGGTTCAGTGCGTTTTATAATGTTGTATTCGTTGTTCAAGAGAACACTACAGATAGCAGTGCCTTTATCATGTGTTTATCTTATGCTTAAAGGGGAAAAGCTGATTTCTATTAGTAATATACTTCCTCTCTCGGTGATACTTCTTACTTGTTTCAGTTTTTTAGCTTCAGGTGCTCGTGGGTTTGTAATGACTCCACTCGTTCTTCTAGTATTGACGGCATACTGTTTAAATCAACGACTTCGATATTATGTTGCTGCTGCATTGCTTCTTTTTATTTTTCTAATAGTAATGTCGCCAGCCCTCAGAGCAGTTAGAGCGACTGAAGAATTTGCTGTTAAAGAAAGCCGTTTGGAACGAATCAAACTAATATTTGAATTTTACGGAGTGGAAAAAAGACCAGTTATAGCAGAGACTGCAGAAAGATTAAATAATGCATGGGTAACAGGTTTAGTTTATAATTATACGCCAGTTACTACTGGTTTTGTGGGGATAAAGCCTTATATAGCTGTACCATTTACACTGTTGCCAAGAGCTATCTGGCAAGGCAAGCCGCTTATTGGCAGTTATGATGGGACATATGACGGGGTCTTGCCGTATTTGGCAGCGCATTGGATATATGGTACTGGAGCAGATGTAACTCTTACGCCCGGGGTAGGCTCACAGCCTTATTGGGCAGGTGGGTGGACAGGAGTGGTTCTTATTGGATTTTTAGGTGGATTAATAGTAGGCTTTTTGTGGGCATATCTAAGATTGTCTCATAGCCCCGTATGGCTAATAGCTTTATTGGCGACTTTGGGACGCGGTGTTTCACTTAATGCAATTTACTATGATGTATCGTGGTTTTTCCAGTATGGGTTACAAGATGCGGTCTTAATATTTGCTTATTGGTTTCTAACTATCGCATTTGCACGTAAAAGTACTTATGAAGTTAACTGTAATTTTGTTCTTTAATAACCTTGTTTTTGGGTTGGCCTTATAGCTTATAACTAGCCTAAATCGAATCTAATTATTGGTCGAACGATTGTTATAAATTCTCGCATTATAGGGCATATTTATATTGCAATACTATTGGCCTGAACCGCAGGTTAAATTTTCAGTCCAACACGGCTAAATAAAAGTATGAAACTATAATGCTATTTGTCGAATCTATAGTGGTGTAATTTATGTAGCGTGGATTTTTGTTATTGTACAGGGATATTTTATAATATAGTATTTGCAGGGCATTAAAATGAAAATACTTTTTGTAAGCACGGATTTTCCTTATCCTCCTAATAATGGCGTAAGAATAAAATTGTATCATGCTCTCCGTCTTGTTTCTTCGAAAAATCAAACAGCTTTGGTTGCTTTGGTTGACAATCCGGCTGAAATACAGGATGAACAGATACGTCATATTAAGACTTTTTGCAGCGATGTTACTGTGGTTTCTTTGCCAAGGCGCAGTCGTTTAGCAATCGCTTTTTTAGCCCTCGTTCGAGGTCATTTATTTTTCATGGAACGTTATCGAGACAAATCTTTTTGTGATATTCTTAAAAAGCTAATACAAACTTGGTCGCCAGATATTTTGCATCTTGATACTATTTCCTTGAGTCAGTATGGTAAGGATTTTGATGTTCCTATTGCCACAGTTCTGTCTGCTAACGACAGCTATGCACTTAATCTTGAAAATGAAATTCGACATTGGCCGTATCTTCATTTCTGGCAGGGACTTTATCGGATGAGCCAGTATTTTCCTGCACGGTGGCATGAAACAAAAGTTTACCCGCAATTTGATGTTTGTCATTTTGTCTCAAGTGTAGATGGGGGTTATATAACCAAATTAAATCCTTTGACCAATGTGGTTGTAATACCTAACGGTGTTGATATTAATTATTTCAGGCCTCCTAAATCTATAAATAAGAGTGCATTTAACAGTGCTATTTATGTTGGAAATGTAGAAGGAATGTGTTTGACATATCTTGAAAGGTTTTTAGAAAAGACTTGGCGCAGGGTGAGAAAAGAAGTACCTGGTGCTAAATTGAATATCGTTGGAAAAAACCCTGCAAATTCACTAAAAAAACTTGCTGCGGACATAGGAGGTATATCTTTAAAGGGGTATGTTAAAGACCTCAATTCTGCTTATACTGAAAGCTTAATTTCTGTAGTTCCTGTTCGTAAAAACTGCGGTATTATAAATAAAGCTCTCGAAAGTATGGCTATGGGGTTAATTGTAGTTGGTTTTAAGGAAATTTATCAAGGAATACCCGGCACAGAACATAATGTTAATTGCATTTCCGCAGATAGTTATGAAAATCTCGCGATAGAAATAGTAAAGATATTTATGCATCCTGAAAAAGCGAATATTATTAGACAGAGTGCACGCGATTTGATGGAAAAAAGATACTCTTGGGAAAGTCTGTCGGATGATTTTTGTAATATGTATAGCGAAGCCTTGAAAAGACAAAGGCATAAGAACTGCCATGTGTCTTTTTAAGATAAAGTAGTTTCTGAATAGAAGGAGTTAAATTGTGAAACGCTTGCTAATAGTAAATAATATTCCTACACCCTATAGAACATTTATGTTTAATAAAATGTTTGATCGTGGTAAGTCCTTCAATATAGAAGTAAGTGTCGCATTTCAGGCTTGTCGTGAAAAGCGTCGTCTTTGGAAACCTGAAGACTTTGATATGAAATTTCCATACTTTATTTCCACCGGACTAAAAAGTAGACGAAGTAAGCCTGTAAACTTATTCAAATACACAACTTTAAATGCAGATATTATTTCTAAAGTTATTTCTGGTGATTATGATTGGATTATGATGGCCGCATTTATGTCTGTTACAAATTGGGTTCTTTCATTAATACCGTCAAAATCAAAGAAACTTCTTTGGTCGGAAAGTAATTTGATGTCAGCGCATTATATGGGCTTTCTGGATAAATACTTCAAAAAGCTTTTAGTCGGGCAATATGATGCTCTTGTATGTCCAGGAAAGTACGCTGTTGAGTATATTACGTTTCTTGCTCCAAAGATGAAAAATAAAATGGTTTTGTGGATGCCTAATATTGTGGATACTCAGAACTTTAGAGAAAAAGTAATCGCATTAAAAGAAAACAGGTCAGAGTTAAGGCAAAGTTTTGGGATAGGTAAGGATGAGCTAATAATATTTGGCTCGGGCAGACTAGTAAATACTAAAGGTTTTGATTGTCTGCTAAAGGCGGCAGCAGAGATAAAAGGAAGATATAAGTTGTGTATAGCGGGAAGTGGCCCAGAGAAAGCTTCCTACGAAGAGTTAATTAACCGGAATGCTATGGCTGACCGTGTTCGTTTGTTGGGACAAATTTCTGAGGAAGAAGTAGTAAAATGGCTATCTTGCGCAGATTGGTTTATCCATCCGGCGAGAAAAGACCCCTCTCCCTTAGTGATTATTGAAGCTCTCAATGCTGGACTGCCAATGGCTGTTTCGCAAAATACAGGCAATGCTCCTGAATCAGTTATAGAAAATGTTAATGGTATTACCTTTGATCAAGATGATCAAAATAAAGTAAATACTGCTTTTGGACGTATAGTAAATACAGATGTGTCATCTCTGCTTAAGATGGGACAAGCATCAATGGAAATCGCCAGAAGTAAATTAGATCCGGACATAGTGGTTGATAGATTTTTTCAAGCTCTACTCCAATTAAGATAGGTGGTGTCAAGCCAAGCTTTAATGCTTGTAAAATTTAATCACCAAGAAGAATTACATAAACTGCAGGTTGGTTATATAGTCTTTTAGTTTTTAAAAATTTACTGAC
>JALNXC010000029.1 GCA_023230535.1 Alkaliphilus sp.
AAAATTAAATATTTATAATCACTTTAATCATAGGATCCTCGGATGCTCCACCGGTTCCGCCGGCGTTGCAGGATATTGGGCCGGATCAAATTTAAAATAGTCCTCACACCATTCGGAATGCTCTAACACCTCTTCATCCGTACGTAAAAAACATACGTAATATTTGCCCCTCCTGGAAGGGGTGGGATCAAAATGATACCACTCATCTTCAAATTTGACCAGGCTCCAAGCATGAAAAGATGAATCAGTATCCCTGAGGATCATCATGCTTTCAAAACCTGCCCTCGTCAATAATGCTTTAGAAGTTGCGTAATACGTAAAGCAATCACCTGTGCCTTTTTGTATCCCTCGGGCTGCTTCTTTTGTCCAGTTGGCCTTATCCGAATATCCCGAGTATGTTATATGTGTTCTTATCCATCTGTAAATTGCCCATAATTGTTCCATTTCCGTCATATCCTCTCTGAGTATGCCGGCAAGAACCTCGTCAACTAAAATATTCAATTCTTCCTCTGTCACATGATCTGTCGGCTTTTCCCTAACATTGATTATTGCAATCTCGGTTGCCGTATTTCCTGCGGAATCTATAGCGCTGTATATAACCTCATAGGAACCCGCTTTTTTCAGATTTACCCCGCTGCTGTCGATCTCTAAAGCTATATTTTCATCTTTATTATCCACAACGGTAACATCCCGCCTATAGGAAATTGCCTCGTCTACATAAACAGTCTGATCTTCCACACCGATTATTTCAGGCGGTTCCGTATCTCTTTTTATATTGAGCGATGCATTCAGCTGTGCCCTGTTGCCGCTCGTATCTTCTAATACAACTGAAATCTCCTGCCTCCCCGGCCTACTAAAATCAGGTTCTGCGTCAAAATATATATCAACATCCGTGATATCCGTAACATTTTGCACAAATTCCTCGGGCTCTACCTTTTCATTGACCCAAGTCTCCAAATCCACTGTTTCCCCCGTAGGAGCAATCGTATCTATAACTTCTACCTTTGAAGGATAGACCTTTTTACCTATTTTTATTCCCACATCATAGATTCCCGGTATATTTAGGCTGTCTGAGCCCAAATCTGTGGCAAATGTTCCTCTGTTCTTCTGATTTTTTATGAAATCCGAAACATCCAATGTCTTTGTCCCTGCTTCTATTGTGACGATATCTTTTACCTTGCTTCTACCTAACAGGATAACCATAGCCCCCACTAAAACTATCACCGCCAAAATGGCGATTATAATTCTTTTTTTAATTTTGCTTCTACGCATTTTTTCTCTATGAGTTGAGCCCATCCCGGTTCACTTCCCCGACATACCGAATTTTAATAAATTTATATGAATTTATGCTTTTCAGTCTCTGACAATTTTCTTATAATCTTCTATTAAATATTAATGTTTTATAAAATAATTGTCAAGCCCGGCCACGTTTGCGGAAAAAAGCACAAATAGTGCTTTTTCACACAGTCTGACAGCCCCTGCGTTCCCTTATCTCGCTATTTATTATTCTAAAATGTACGGATTAAGTTTACCCCGCGGAGAATATATACCCGCTAACTTGACATTATGATAACGCGCCCACGCCCGCTACCCGCTTTTCTAAGGGTTTAAATAATTTCTCTTTGGAAAAATCTTTTCTTATTTTGAAAATTTGATTGAGCGCAATCTCGGCCCCGTAATCCATTCCCTGACACCCCGCCAAAAGTATCAAATCACCGGGTTTTGCCTTGGAAATTGCTTCTGCTATTGCATCAGGCAGTTCATCATATAGATCTACCCTTATATTACCTTCGTCCATCACCTCTTTAAATACCCTGAGTTCTTCATCTGTCACTCTATCCTTAGAAGTCACATGGGATATGCTCCTAGTTGCAATTATATTATCTAATCCGAGTTTAGGAGCCCAATTTACAATTGTTTCGGCATTTTCCCTGTTCACCGTAGGTCCTCTCTCGCCTCTGATTGCATATACCAGATGAAGTTTTTCATAATCCATAAATTTCAATGTTCCCAAGGTAACATTTATATTTCCGACATTAGCAAAATGATCATCTATAATCTTAATATCATCCTCAAATATAAATTCAAAACGTCTTTCCACACCGCCGAATGCCTTCAGCGAATCCTGTATTGTAGAAATAGATACGCCGCACAAAAGCCCGATTATAATAGCCACCATAGAATTATATACTGAATGAAGACCGGGAACCGCAAGTTCAATATTAAATTCCACCGGCATATATTCTTTACCGTCAACTTTAAATTGTTTTAAAATCTCAACAGTAAACCTGGCCCTGCCGGTGCCCAGATCTAAATCTTTGCAGACAACATGCCCCGCATCATTGTTCAGTCCGAACGTAATCACATGTGCCTTCGTCTGATTTATCAGAAGTGCGGAATACGGGCAATCTAAATTGAGTATAGCTATACTATTCTCCCCGGCATTTTTTATAAATCCTGATTTTATTTCAAAATATTTTTCAAAAGAACCGTGAAAATCAATATGTTCCCGGCTGATGTTATTGAGCGTCACTATATCATACTCGACTTTTTCTACGCGATGCTGCTCAAGTCCGGAAGACGAAACCTCCATTGTTACATGTGAAACATTTTTGGCCGCCATTTCATTCAAGTAATATTGCAGATCCAAAGATTCCGGTGTCGTAAGATCCGAAGGAATAAAATAATCATCTGTTTTTATGGAAACAGTCCCTAATAGGCCCGTCTTTAAACCCCCGCCCCCAAGAATGGCATCTGTCATAAATGCAGTAGTTGTTTTTCCATTAGTTGCAGTGATACCTATCATCTTCATTTTTCGAGACGGGTTATCATAAAAAGCCGCTCCCAGCCTAGCCAAAGCCGACCTGCTGTTTTCTACGGCATATTGCGGTATCCCTATATCTTCCTGAAAATCCTCAACTACTGCAGCTACGGCACCATTTGCAACCGCTTGGCCTAAATATTTATGCCCATCTGTTTTATAGCCCTTGATACATACAAAAATATGTCCTTCTTTAACTTTTTGCGAGTGATAGGATATCCCCGAAATAACCAGATCCTTTTTATTTTCATAGTAAACACTTTTAATTTCTATTGCTTTTAGTAGTTGTTTCAGTCTGCTCATCATTAATCCTCTCTTCCGGCTCAGATAATATACGAAGGATCCCAAATCTCGTCCTATCGTATAATTTTATTAAAAACATTTCTGACTGTCATTTTAAAAAACTCAAATGCGGGTTTTGGATCATCCAGGCTCCATATCGCATATGCCTTTGGCTTGGACAAGGATTTAATAACTTCTGCAAAGGATAGTTGTCCGGTTTTAATATAATCCTTTATAGCTAATATGTCCTCATATGCATACCAAAATACGCGATTTGTATCCTCCGTAATGGCTTTGGGCTCTAGGGGTTGTCCTATCATTTCCATATAAGTTATATAGGGAATATTGAGGCCTACCTTATATATCAAATTATTAAAATTTGTAATTCTCGCATTTATCTCTATCAAATAAAATTGCCCGGTTTCCGCATCTTTTTTAAACTCTATTTCGGCAAATCCCTTATATTTAATATCTTCTAAAAATTTTGCCCCTATACCGTAAAGTTCCGGAACGTATTTTTGTCCCGTATATACGGAGGCCCCAAAATTTATAGGATATTGACGATATTTTTGAGCGGTCATCCAATGGGTCACCTTAGAATCCCGGTTTAAATACGCGTCAAAGGTATACATGTGATCATCAAACCCCGGTATAATTCTCTGTACGATTACTTCCAAATTTGCATCCCGTGCCTTTTCTAAGGCCTTTTCTAATTCCTTCTTATTGCTGACTTTAAATATCTTTGTCCTGAATTTTGCCACAAAAGCCGACGAATCTACCGGCTTTACTATGCAGGGATATTTAATTATGGTTTCGATTTTTTCGTAAAAACTATCCTCGTTCAGCCTGACTGTTTCCGGTACGGCTACTCCTTTTTCCATGGCAAGCCTATGCAAAGATTTTTTATTCATCAATCTGATATATAATCCGGCCTCAGTTTGCGGAATAAGGTACCATTTTCTTAATTCATCCAAATATTCGTCCACAACTTCCACATATGCATCATGGCATGGAATGAGAACCGGAGGTAAGATCTCTTTTTGGGCATACTCTTTTAAAAATTTTATAAACCCTTCTTTATCTTTTTTATAATGGGGGGCGATCGGTTTTTCGGAACAATATTTTGATTTCGCCCCATATCTGTCCCTGTCGGAATAATCTATGGCCACAGTATGTATTCCCATAGAGCCCAGGCATCTGATGGCGCTCAAGCCTATATAATAATTACTCCCTAAAATCACTGCCTTATTCTTCACTTGATCACTCCCCACGTATATTGACATATACAAATTAACCTAAACATATATAGTTATAGTGCCATATTGACGGCAAATTTGCAATATAAAAGTATGTAAAACTGATGTTGCGCAATTGTCCAATTATGCGTTTCTAAATAATTATCATCAGATTTATGAAGAATAAACTTTTAAACCGCCCCTCCGCTTACAAATTTGAAGAAGTATAACCACACGCAAAAAATTAGAATTGCAAACTCGCTACGCTCAAACAGTGCAACTCTTACAAATTTTTTACTTAGTGGATACTTCTGCTCAAATTTTCCAGAGTCGGGTCTTGTTTAAAGGTTTATTCTTCAAATGTAATTTCATTGTTTATAAAACTTACTGTTTTTAAGATACTAAGACTGTCAGGGTTTCAAACCATAATAAACGTGTAATATATAAGCGCTTTAAAAGTGGCATGCTTTTAAGAACTTAATAAAAAATACAGTGAGATTACATTTGCAGAATATGACTATAACTCTCAGTGAGTTGAAATGAAAAATCCGTTTAAAAATTGCGCATGTCCGAGCGTAGCGAGTTTGCGAATTTTAGGATTTTTTATTGAAACGAACTGTAAGAGTTATTCATATTCGAAACCGTAATCGAACGTATTTTTTATTAGGTTTTATATATTATACTATGTCGCATAATTAGACAAATACGCACGAAAAGGGGCGGACCTAAGTGTCCGCCCCTATACATAATTAACAAGCCCAATATTTATTTAATATCCTATTCTGGTATATACAATTTTTAATAATTCATCTCTGATTTTTGCAGCTTCAGCTATAATACCATCACTTTCCGCCTTTTTCGCCGCTTTATATTCTTCATCTTTTATACTATTCAAGTTTATGTATACATTGAATAAAGCTCCTTCTATTCCCGCATAAGCCATCAATGAACCTACGCCCACGTCAGTGATAGCCATCGCATTTCCGTGATCTGCAAATACTCTTCCGATTCTGAGTATTTCAAGACCTTGTTTTGCGGTATTTAGCGGAACTTCTAAGGCATTTGTCGTTGCTTCCGCCAGAGCCTCTTTTCTTGCTGCTTTTTGTTCATCCGTATCTTTCGGCATTCTGAGTGCCTCCATATAGGCATCAAATGCTGCCTTGTCTTTATCGATAGAATCATATAATTCATTTTTTAATCTAACAAATCCATCATAACTATCTTGGAAAGCCTTTCTGGTTTCTTCATCCAAAGATTCATAAGCTTTTTTGCCAAATGTTAAATTACCCACCATGAGCATAAGGGATGATCCCAAACTACTTGCTAAAGCCGCGGCGCTCCCTCCCACCAGCGTTGAATCTTTGCTCTCCAATGAATCCATAAAATTCCTAATAGTTTCATCTACAAACATAAATTTTCCTCCTCCTGTAAATATTTTAAATCCTTTGTTTTCAATACAACTCTATCATATTGAAATGATTTAGTCTATATATTCATTGTTAATATTTATACAAATTATAATAATTATGTGCAATAAAAAACAATTCGGAAGCACCGAAAAAATCCCAAAAGACTTTGATAGCAATAATAGACTAACTGTTTTTTTCATTGAAACGCTCAATAGCAAGCATTATTAATCTGTCTATCAACTCCCCGTACTCAATTCCTATAGTCTGCATCATTTTAGGATACATGCTTATTTTTGTAAAACCGGGCATGGTATTGACCTCATTTAACAGAACGCGATTGGTTGCCCTTTCGATAAAGAAATCTACCCGAGCAAGCCCTGTGCAATCCAAGATTTTATACACTTTGATAGCCGTATTCCTTATTTTTTCGGTTTCATCTTCCGATAGTTCGGCCGGTATCACAAATTGGGTAGTACCCGCAATATATTTGTCATGATAATCATAGAATTCTGCCGACGGTATTATTTCTGCCGGTAGGGATGCAATAGGATTATCATTGCCAAGAACGGCACACTCTATTTCTCTCCCCTTAATAGTCTCCTCTATTACAATCTTTCTGTCATATTTGCCTGCTGATTCTATAGACTTCTTTAGCTCGCCCCTGTCATATGCCTTGGTTATCCCTACACTTGAGCCCATATTAGCGGGCTTAACAAAAATAGGATATTCAAAGTTATCTTCTATCTCATGTATAATATTCGTTTCATCTTCTCTATATTGTTTAAACATTATCACAGCATATTTCGCCTGAGGAATCCCATCCGCCTGTAAGAGTTTTTTAGCAATTGCTTTATCCATCGCTACGGAAGAAGCCAATACTCCCGCACCGACATAGGGTACATTCATCATTTCAAATAATCCCTGTATTGTTCCGTCTTCACCGAAGGGGCCGTGCAACACCGGAAAGACGACATCTATTTTCTCTGTCCTGTTGTCACCCAATATTACAATGCCCCTGTCTTCGCCCATTGGCAATAGGGACATATGATTTTTAAAACCTTTTTCTTCTTTAGATTCATCTGCAATCTTTTCCCAATTCCCGTTTTCTATTTCATCTATGGGACCCTCATACAATTTCCAAATGCCTTCTTTGGTGATTCCAACCGTAATAATGTTGTACTTGTTTTTATCCATAGACCTGAGTATGGATGCGGCCGATATCAGAGAAATTTCATGTTCTCCGGATCTCCCGCCGAATATGACCATCACATTTTTCTTTTTCATATCAACACCTTCTTTCCTACTGACATTATTATTCTATCTTTGTTTGATTTATTATTCAATGACAAACATAAAAAGCAAAAAATAAGTAGGGGTGGACCCGTGTATCCACCCGATCTTGTTACTATATTTGAAAATTTTCTTATCTACATGGTAGGGGTGGACCCGTGTGTCCACCCGACCTTGTTACTATATTTGAAAACTTTCTTATTTACATAGTAGGGGTGGACCCATGTGTCCACCCGGTCTAATTTCTATTTTAAAATATTGAAGTTAAACGGCTGAGTTGTTTTTTAGAGGATTCAAAAATCTCAAATACCTTGGATTTTAACCTGAGCGGCAATTCCTTTTCGTTTACACTGCTGTACACAAGATAATATTCCTCCGCTGTTAAAGATTTCTCCAATTCTTTTTTTGTCTTTTCATCTGTTAAACCATGCTTCACATCCACGAAACAAAGCGGAGGAAACATTACGCACCACCAATTTTGCCCTCCGGCATCACCTATTTCCACACGCAATGCCTCATATCTGCCTGCGGGAAAGACAACATTGCCGTATCTCTTGGTAGGAAATTTATATTCACCTAAATACACCCTCACACTATAGTCCTGTCCATTTTTATATATTTCTTCCTCAGCAACCGCTTCTATTTTATCTAAATTATTTATTAAAATATCCCTGGTTTCATCTATATTTTTAGAGATTTCCAAATCACTCGACATTGCATCTATTACCTTATCTCTAACTTTTAATTTTAACTCTTGGTCCTCGAGAGAATCACTGTTTGCCAACACATGAAACCGTATCAAATTTTCTCCTCTTTTTTCAATGGCTTCTACTTCTTCCCTTATATACAGAACATTTATAAATAGCAGAAATATTAAAAATACTATAACTGATTTATCAATCCACTTTTTATACATCTTCATTTCCCCTCTATATACATTTTATTATTGTATTCTTATTATTTACAACCGGGGGAAACTTTATACAGTAAACCGGGATTCTTCATTTTATGACCCGGCCCAATTTGCAAAACAAATTGACAACAAGAAAAGGTGTCAAGCGAAACGTCCCCTTGTCATCTTATCAACCCTATCCTTCGTATCTTAATATCCATATTCACATCAATGTCTATATTAGGAAATATCTCCTCCCAATCATCTTCTATCTCTTTCCACAATTTATAATGTGATTGCCTTAGATATCTGCCTATGCCTATTATATCCGTTTCAAACCTTTTTTGAATTTTATCTATTGCGGCCCTGGCCCTTTGTTCGGTTACCTCTTCCATTTTATTTTCTATCTTACCGATAGTTTCAACTTCTAACATGTCATCATGTGCTTCAAAATATGTCTGTTTAACATCCCCCTCCATCTCAACTTCTATTAAAATTTTTATGTTATCTTCATCTTCTATCAACCTGAATTTAGGTTTTTTAGGCCTTAACGCAACGGGAATACTATGATCTTTATATTCAACGGTCATACCGCACAAACATTTTGTTTCGCCTTTTAAAACCAGTAAATGTGCGGTTTCCTCCTCACCCAGCCACCCCCTGAATTCATAATTGTTGATTATACCCCCGCCTGCTACTTTTACATCGGTTTCTCCCGGTATTATCTTGGGTATGAGCGTATTTCCACTCTCATGAAGATCTGTAAATATATCTCCTACGGAACCGCCCACAATTCTTGGGATCCTATCCGGTCTTCTGAATATTTCTGCAATAAATTCCCCAAGTTTATTCTCCATAGAAGGAACAATTTTAATAATTTCTCCTGCGGAATCTTCTGTTATAGCAAGCACAACACGTCTGCTTAAAAACTCGTTATTCTCTATTCCGTCAAGTATTTGGCGAAAACTTTTCGGGTCTTTGGCTATATCAACTCCTATAACCACAGTTCTCAAATGCCCCAAAAAAAACTCCTTATTGCTTCTGGATGCCATTATTCGGGAAACACTGTATAAATTTTCGCCAACGCTCGCAACAATTATATCCTTAGCATTATCCTTTTTATTTTCAGGAAAAGCGAACGTAAATGTGTAACGGTTTGGCACATCCTCACCATCAGGAGCAGAATACATATCTATACCCACCGCGCTGATATGTGCTCTCTCTTCTATCTCTACCTTATCCCAGCAGCCTGTCAGTAAAAATAAAATAACTAATATTGAAACAATAGCCTTTTTATGCATTGGTTTTGGCCTCCTTCCCTAATTTTGCCCGTATAAGCAGGGATATTAAAACTATCAACGGTACGGCAAAGACCATAACACTTGCAAAATATATGGTGAATTTGCTTGTTATCCTATATAAATGTGCCAGGTTTTTGGGAATTAAGGAAGCAAAATATATAAAAGGCAGAAAAGGTGCGGATAGGGAGGCCCGGTCTCTGAAATTCATTATAGATTTAGCTGTAAT
>JALNXC010000030.1 GCA_023230535.1 Alkaliphilus sp.
TCTATCTGTTTGGCTGCCCTCAATGCATTTTCCAGACCACTTATATTTAAAGGTTATTCTAAGTTTAATTCAACAGTTGAATTTGATAATTCTAACGAACTTGATTTTGTTTTACCGGAAGACATAGTTGTAATTGTAGGATATGGCGGGCTTATAAAAAATACATATAACAGGTGCAAAGAGCTGCATATTATGGATATGAGACCTGCATATATGCTTACTCCCATGTGTATTTCCAAAGATATAACCTATGGAAACAAAAAGATTTTTATTCATCCGGCCGAAAAAAATGAGGAAATCCTGTCTAAAGCAGATGTCGTTTTGATGACAGGATCCACGTTGGTAAACGGGACATTTTTAGATTTAATAAAGTATTCTAAGAAAGCCAAAGTTATAGGAATGTATGGACCGAGTGCACAGCTTTTTCCGGATGTGTTGTTAGAGAGCGGGATAGATTATATAACATCTAATGTTATTGAAAGACCCGATATATTAGAATCAATTCTAATGGATAATTTTAGCACCAAGGACATGTTTAACGAATGTATCAGCCGTTATACGGTAAAAGCACAAAGAAAATATGCAGTTATATAGACAGTTGTTAAAAATATAATTTTATGTTGGGGGGATATATATGGCAAAGATAAAATTTAAAATATTGATAGGGATTATGGCATTGATGCTTATTGTAGGCATGACGGCTTGTAATAGTAAGGAGGTAGGTTCCGGAAATAAGGACAAAGAAATAATAGCGATAGATGCTATAGACAGGGAAGTGAAAAGACCTGAAAGCATGGATAGATTGGGTGTAACCTGCCAAGGAGGGGCAACACATCAGCTTTCAATATTAGGGGCTAGTGAAAATATAGTGGCACAAACGTCCATGGATGGGTTTCCTCATTTATTAAAAATGTATCCTAGATATAAGGAGGTATTGGATCCGGGTTCTTTTGACGAGGTGAATGTGGAAGAATTGTTAAAAGTAGAAACTGATATGGTATTTGTAGGAATAATATCTATAAAGGGCAATGAATTGATAGAGGATGCAGGAATACCGACATTTACAATGTTTATAGGAAGTGCAGAGATAGATACGGCAAGAAGAGAATTTGAAAATGTAGGAAAAATATTGGGCAACGAAAAAAGAGCGAATGAACTTATAAAATATTGGGATAAAAAACTGGAAATGGTGGAAAAACTTGTAGACAAAGTCCCGCGAGATGAAAGGAAAAAGGTATATTATGCAGGGGAGGAAATTACAAGTGCCAGCAGTGGAAAATGGGGGCATAGCCTTATTGTAGGTTCCGGTGGAATAAATGTTACAGAAGAAATTACAAAAGGGGCAAGGGGGAGTGAAATAAGCGTAGAACAAGTTATAAGTTGGGATCCGGACGTAGTGGTCACACAAAAAAGACCGCAGGGAATAGCTTCGATAATCAATGATGAAAGGATACAAGACTTGGATGTTATAAAAAACAAGGAGGTATATTCTTTCCCGATAGGAGGATTTTGGTGGGACAGACCTTCCCCGGAAGCACCGTTAGGATTTATGTGGTTGGCAAAAACATTATATCCCGAATATACGAAGGGGATCGATTTAAAAAAAGAAACAAAAGAATTTTATAGCACATTTTATGATTATCAGTTGAGCGATGAAGAATACGAAAGTTTTTTCTAAACATCGGAAAGGAGACGGAATTATGGAGGAACATAAAGTAATTATACCGACAAGGGATGAATATATAGAACTTGCAACATCACTTGTGAAATTTGATAGAAGAACGGAAATTGTTTCCTTAAAATACAGCGTAAATCGTGTTACGGCGAAAAACATTTATTCTCTCAATACGTTGCCTAATCAACAGGCGAGCGCAATGGACGGCATAGCGGTTCGGTTTGATGAAATAACATCTGAAGATGTGGACACTACCGCCTGGGAGTTGGGAAAAGAATATGTATTCGGCAATACGGGGGTTGCAATCCCGGCGGAGTATGATACGGCAATACCGATAGAGCAGGTAGAATTTGATAGCGATAATAAATTACATATAAAACAAATCCCGTCTCATAAGGGAGAAAGGATTGTTTCACGTGGAACCATTATGAAAGAAGGAGATTTACTGCTACCCGCCAACTATTTGATTACTCCTTTACAGCTGGGGGTGCTCGCATCGGGGGGAATTTATGAATTGGAGGTAGTAGCAAAACCTAAGGTGGCAATAGTGCCCACGGGCAATGAACTTGTACCTGCCGGCGGGGTACTGCCGTTGGGGAAAAATGTAGAAACAAACAGTATTGTATTAGAAGCATTTATTAAGGAGTGGGGTGGGGAGCCTATAGTCTATTCCATAATACCGGATGACCCCGATCATATCTATGACACTTTATGTCATGCACTGAAACGGAGCGATATGGTCATATATAACGCAGGATTTTCAAAGGGGACACATGATTTTGGCAAAAGGATTTTAGCTAAAATAGGAAAGGTATATACATTTGAGGTGGCGCATGGCCCGGCTAAACACACCAGTTTTACCATGGTCGATAATAAGCCTATAGTGGGTCTTGTCGGGCCTCCCGCGGGCATGGAGCTGACGGCATCCTGGTATGTAAAACCGCTTATCAGCAGGTACTTGGGAATACCGAATATAGAGGCATCAAAATTAGAAGTTAAATTATTAAGTGATATCAATATATCTTTTCCCCGCGATTTTTACGTGCAGCTGCAGATCAGTAAACAAGACGAACAATATGTTGCTGCGGTACTCAGAGGTCCTAGTGCTACAAGGGTAAAAACAGCGGTAGATGCTAATGCTGTTTTATGCGTACAAACCGGATTTAAATACAAAAAAGGGGATATTGTAACTGCTGAGCTGAAAGTGCCTGTGGAATATATATGATGTTTCTTTGCCATCTTAAAACAGTCAGTATAAAAGGGATTCATTTAAAAATCTTAATATTAGAAAGGTTCTAAATTAAAAGGAGGACTTTATGATGTTAAAAAAACGTTCAACCAAAATCGGTAAAATAGCATTACTACTGATATTAATTTTATTGATAGTATCCGTGACGGGATGTTTTAAAAAAATAGATGGAGGTTTACAACAGGATACGGAGATTGAACAAACAGGGACGGGAGATCAGGGTAATAAACAGGAAGAAAGCACTACACGTATAATAAAAGACATGGCGGGAAGAGAAGTAGAGATTCCTAAAAAGGTCAATAAGGTGTTTACGACAAGCGGCGTGGGAACCATTGCATTATACAGCATAAACCCAAGTAAGATTGCAGGATTAAATTCTAAGCTTACGGAATTGGAAGAGAAATATCTTACAAAAGAATATCAGCAGCTTCCGATATTAGGCAATTATCAGGATTCAAGCAGCGGAAATGATGAAGAGATACTAAAAGCAGCTCCCGACATTATAATTTCAATGGGAGATATAGACGAAAGATGGATAAAAGATGCGGACGAATCACAGAAAAAATTGGGAATTCCCTTTTTGATGATAGACGGCGATCTTATGAATCTTCATAAGACTTATGAATTTTTAGGAGATGTATTGGGAGAAGAGGAAAAGTGCAGAGAATTAGGTGAATATTGTAAAAATGCTATAGAAGAGGCAAAGGTTATAGCGAACAAAATACCGGCAGAAGAAAAAATTAGAGTATATTATGCTTCGACACAGGGACCCTTAGTAACAAATATAGCAGGAACCATACATACTCAAGTCATAGATTTAATTGGGGCAATAAATGTAGTAGAGCCAACAGCAGGCGAAAAAATAAAGGGCGGTGTGGAAGTGTCAATGGAACAGATTTTAAGCTGGAACCCGGAAAAAATAATAGCGGCTAAAAGTGTGGGGGATAATGTAGGCTCCTATAAAACAATAATTAAGGATTCGAAATGGAAAAACATAAAGGCGGTACAAAACAATCAGGTATATGCGATACCAAATGCTCCATTTAACTGGTTTGACAGGCCGCCGTCAATAAATCGTGTAATAGGTGTTAAATGGCTGGGTAATTTGATATATCCGGAAAAATTTAACTATGATATGAACAAAGAGACAAAGGAATTTTATAAAATGTTTTATCATTGTGAACTGACAGATGATGAGGTAGCGGAAATACTCGAAAATGCCATACCTATATAGTAAGGGCCTATTTAATATAAAATAAAATGGCGGACAGTACTGTCCGCTCAACAGGATTGAGGCCGCTGCGAATATTTGGATCTTTGGAAAACTACTCCCCAGTAGGCTACTCCCCCTTTACGATTCAAATATTCGCTTTAATTAGGTATTTTAGAGGGAGTAGACAAAAAGATGTTAAAAATAAGAAACCATATAAGGACAGGCGGAATAATAAGTGAAACCGTGGTTGATTTTTAGCGGTATAAAACAATTAAATGTATGCACTATCTGATATTTCATTTAATCGGTCCAACAGGTCATTATTAATAAATCGTGCAGTAAACCTCACAATAATATTTTGGTCTTGTGTATTTTTATATGCAAGACTGAAATATTGTCCTTTACATACTCTAGGGGGGGATGGTATACTTAAAAGGACGGGGGTGATATTTTGAAAAATCCTTGCAGCAGAACGGGCAAAAAGCCGACGGAGGCTTCTATCAAAACTCAAAAGTCCATTGTAGATAGATTAAATCGAATAGAAGGTCAGATAAGAGGCATCAAAAGCATGATTGAAAAGGAAACCTATTGCGATGACATCATCAATCAAATAGAGGCATCAAGATCTGCTCTTCATTCAGTACAAATTATACTTTTGGAAAGCCATATAAAAAATTGTGTTGTGGACCAAATACGGCATGGTGACACTGATGTGATAGAGGAGATTTTGAGAACGATAAAGAGACTGACAAGATGACAGGGGAAGATGACAGGGGGATGTTTCGCTTGTCATCTTTCGGGGCGAACATGACAGATAACGGCAGATGACAAGCGAAACGTCCCCCTGTCACCAAATACTTAGGGGGTGAAATTTTATGAAAATTGCTACAAAAACATTGCATGTAAAAGGGATGGCATGTGCTGCCTGTTCGGCTAATTTAGAACGTAGCATATCTAAAATAGAGGGAGTAATTAAGGCTGCCGTAAATTTAACCACAGAAAAATTGACGGTAGAATATGACCCGGAACAGACAGGTGTGGAACAATTTACCGAAATAATAGACAAACTGGGATTCAGGGTAGAACAAGACGAATTAAAGGAAATAACTATACTTGTGGAGGGGATGAACTGAGCGTCCTGTAGCAGTGCCGTGGAACGTGCACTAAAAAAACTGGATGGTGTACAGGATGTTAATGTGAATCTTACAACTAAAAGGGCTACTATGAAATATGACAGCAACATAATTAAAATATCCGGAATTAAAAAGGCTATTGAAGATGCAGGCTACACACCATTGGATTTAGAAATGAGTGTTGGTGTTGATAGGGACAAAATAGCAAAAGAAAATGAAATAAGAACGCTCCGAGAAAGGCTTATTACAGCTGCCGTATTTACTGTACCGCTTTTTTATATCTCTATGGGACATATGATAGGTATGCCGTTGCCTAAAATTTTAGATCCGGCATATAATCCGTTAAATTTTGCACTGGTGCAGATGGTTTTGGCTATATTAGTGATGTTTGCAGGGCGTAAATTTTATACGGTGGGTTACAAAACATTGTTCAGAGGCACCCCTAACATGGATTCTTTAATAGCCATAGCAACAAGTGCCGCATTTATATACGGTCTTTATGCCGTTATAAAAATAATGGGTGGGAATAGCGATATGGTTATGGAATTATATTTTGATTCGATAGGGGTCATAATAACTTTAATAATGTTAGGTAAATATTTAGAATCGGTGTCTAAAGGAAAAACATCGGAAGCTATTAAAGCATTGATGGGATTGCAGCCTAAGGAGGCAACAATTATTCGAGACGGAAAAGAGATTAAAATCCCCATAGAAGAGGTAGAAGTAGGACATGTTATAGTTGTAAAACCCGGGGAAAAAATACCTGTAGACGGTATTGTAACAGACGGTCATACATCTGTAGACGAATCTATGCTGACGGGGGAAAGCATTCCTGTAGAAAAAAACAAGGGTGATAAGATAACGGGCGGTAGTATAAATAAAAACGGATCTATTACATTTGAAACCCAAAAAGTCGGAAAAGATACCGTACTGGCTCAAATAATAAAATTAGTAGAGGATGCCCAAGGTTCAAAGGCACCGATTGCGAGAATGGCGGATGTAATTGCAAGATATTTTGTGCCGGTGGTTTTTATGATTGCTATTGTATCTTCGGGAATATGGTATATCACGGGAAAACCGATAGAATTTGTTTTAACCATATTTATATCCATCTTGATTATTGCTTGTCCTTGTGCATTAGGTTTAGCAACACCTACGGCTATTATGGTCGGCACAGGTAGGGGAGCCGAATACGGGGTGTTGATTAAAGGCGGGGAGGCCTTAGAAACAGCACATAAAACCGATACGGTCATACTGGATAAAACAGGTACGATTACAGAGGGCACTCCCAAGGTGACAGATATAATTACGGAACAGGGAATATTGGAAGATGAACTCTTGGCGGTTGCGGTATCTGCTGAAAAAGGTTCGGAACATCCGTTGGGCGAAGCTATTGTAAGAGCGGGGGAAGAAAAAGGCGTAGAATTAAAAAACGTAGAACAATTTATGGCCGTCCCGGGCCACGGTATAGAGGCCGTCATTGAGAATAAGAATGTGTTACTTGGCAATAAAAAATTGATGACGGATAAAAATATAGAGATTACCTTACAAAACGAATCGGACAGATTAGCCGTAGAAGGCAAAACGCCCATGTATATTGCTATAGACGGAAAGTTGGCAGGTATAATTGCTGTTGCGGATATTGTAAAAGGAAGCAGCAAAGATGCAATAGATGCTCTTCATGACATGGGCATAGAAGTAGCTATGATAACCGGAGACAACAAAGGAACGGCGGAAGCTATAGCAAGACAAGTAGGCATTGATATAGTATTGGCGGAAGTATTGCCGGGAGACAAAGCAAATGAAGTTAAAAAACTTCAGGAGCAAGGAAAGAAAGTTGCAATGGTCGGAGACGGCATCAACGATGCACCGGCACTTGCCCAGGCTGATATCGGTATTGCGATAGGTTCCGGTACGGATGTTGCCATGGAATCCGCTGATATTGTATTGATGAAGAGCGATCTCAGGGATGTTGCAACAGCTATTCAGCTGAGCAAGAAAACAATCATAAACATCAAGCAGAGCCTATTTTGGGCGTTGGGTTATAATTCCATAGGAATTCCGATTGCGGCAGGAGTATTATATTTGTTAGGTGGGCCGCTGCTAAATCCTATGATAGGTTCGGCTGCTATGGCTATGAGCTCTGTTTCCGTAGTTTCAAATTCTTTGAGGTTAAGGAAATTTAAACCCCTGCATCTTATATAATTTTGTCCTTTGATATTTGAAATATAAAAGTTTCGGATTATGTCATTCTATGGTATCTAAATGAACGAAGTGAAATGAATAATCTTTATCCTGTATTTGAATAATTTATTAAAGGAGAGATGTAAAAATGAAAAAGAAAATTTCAATAGAAGGAATGAGTTGCGGGCACTGTTCGGCAAGGGTCGAAAAAATATTAAAGGAGCAGGAAGCCGTAGGGGCAGACCCATGTGTCTGCCCTCTTATGACGCATAATTAAACAAATGTGCTATGGCCTGTCATCTTTCTGTATCTAAATTACTCTTTATTCCTATTTATGTATTTAGCTCTATCCTTTAAGTGTTCATCATAGGTTTCGTTAAACACATGTCTGTCTTCTTCCGGGCTCAGCACATAATATAAATAATTATGTTTGTCGGGATACAGGGCTGCTTTTATAGATTCTTTTCCCGGGGAAGCTATGGGTCCCGGGGGTAGCCCCTTTTTAGTATATGTGTTAAACGGACCGGGTTTATCTAATTCTGATTGATATATTGTGGTTCTATGCTCTCTTCCTTCACCCACTCCATATATCACTGTAGCATCAATCTGCAGGGGCATGTCCTTTTTTAATCTGTTATGTATAACTCCGCTGATAGTTGTTCTCTCGCCATCATGCCGTGCTTCGCGTTCTATTAAGGATGCTATGGTCAATACTTCATGTCTTGAAAACCCCAGTGTTTCTTCTCTTTTTGTGTATTCTTCCGTAAATGCATCATTCATTGCCTGTGCAAGCTGGTGGATTATATCGTCCACAGTCTGATTTTTGGTAAAATGATAAGTTTCCGGATACAGATACCCTTCCAGTTTGAAATAAAGGCCCTCGGTATCAAAATTATAATTATCGTTAAAATACTTTTCTGTGGCTTCAATAAATTCTTCTTTAGTACCGAAACCGAGCTCTTCCATTTTTTGTGCTATCTGATAGAGGGTAAATCCTTCAGGTATGGTCAGTACGGTATATTTATCCGCAACGCCTTTTTCCAATAATGTAAAGATATCTTCAAAGGTTGAATCGGATGGTATCAAATAGGTGCCCGGTTTAATTTTCTGATCAATCTGTGCTTCTTTGGCCTTGTAGCGAAACCAAATCCTGCTCCTAATTACACCTTTGTCAAATAATATATCAGAAACATAACTCAGCGGAGCACCTTCCGGAACCGTTATTTCGACAACATCGGGGTTGTTAACGGTGGAAAGGTAGGATGGCACAAATGATAAGAGAGCGATGCCTAATATCGCAATAATTACAATAGCCGTTAATATGTATAAAAACTTTCTCATTTTTTATTTCCCCCTGTTTAAAACATTTATTAAAAGCAGATTATTTTCAACTTGGTTTCGAATTTTATATATTATTTATTATTCTAACATCTTATTCGACAAATTGCATCAACAATTAATTTTGTATGACGAAGCGGGATAGACACTGTTCTATCTATTAGTACATAATTGTTTAATTAAAGGGGTCAAGGGTGGACACACGGGTCCGCCTATTAGAGGTCAGAACCCAGGGGCCTGTGTTCCGGAATTATAAAAGATCAGGTACGCCGGCGGACTGATATCCGGCTTCTAAGTGGTAGGGGCGGACCCGTGTGTCCGCCCTCTTGTGATATATAACTAAATCCATGTTGTAATAACTATGTTGTGAACATCTTCCGGTGTTTTCCGATATAAATTCTAAATTTTCAACAAATAATATATATTTCCCGGGAAATATAGAAGGATTTTATATAATAATGTAGAATGTCCATATAAAGTGTTATTACAGGAGGAATATTGCAATGGTTCAAATGTTGATCGATGTCACTTTTTTAGGGGTAATTATTATACCGATATTTATTTTGTTTTTGGCCCTATATCA
>JALNXC010000031.1 GCA_023230535.1 Alkaliphilus sp.
TCTTTTATTTTTTCCTGCCCTATGTAATCCTTCAAAAATTTCGGACGTAATCCGCCTTCTATTTCCCTATCCTCGGATTTTATCCTACTTGTTGTTATTCTGTTTTCAATTTCAGTTATCATGCCGCCTACCCTCCTCTTCTATTTTGCTAAAGATTTAAGAGCATTTTTCAAAATATCTTCCGTGGTCAGGTCCTCATGCTTTACGGACTGAACCGCTTTTTCCGCCTCAAACCTGCTGTAACCCAAAGACATGAGGGCTTCTACGGCCTCATCGTCAATATTTTCTTCACCATATAATACATAATCATGCCCTGTACTTTCCCCATCTATCTTATCTTTTAGTTCTAATATTATCCGCTCGGCGGTTTTTTTCCCTACCCCGGGAGCCTCGGATATGGACCTTGCATTTTTATTTAATATATAGGCTCCTAATTTACCCGGTGTATGGGTAGATAAAATTGCACCTGCAACCTTTGGCCCTATCTTTGTAACGGAAAGCAACAGCCTAAACATCGATAATTCTTCCATAGATGTAAATCCGTATAAACTCAGTTCATCTTCCCTAACCACCAGATGGGTATAGATGACGGCATGTTCGCCCCTTGCAATTTTAGAAATGCTGTTTGTAGTGCTATTGATTCTATACCCTATTCCATCTATTTCCATTATTATCTTGTCTGCAGCAATATCAACAACAATCCCTTTTAAATATTCAAACATTAACAGTCCCCCAAGATCTATTTTACCCTGAACATATTTTTGAAGTTTCCCGTATGTGCATGACAAATTGCCACGGCTAATGCATCGGCAACATCATCGGGCTTAGGTATTTCAGAAAGATTTAATAATGTCCTCACCATTTGCTGTACCTGCATCTTGTCCGCCCTTCCATAGCCGGTAACCCCCTGTTTCACCTGCAGGGGCGTATATTCAAATATTTCTTTATCATTATTAACAGCGGCTAATACGGCCACACCCCTGGCATGACCTACCAGCAATGCAGTTTTAGTATTGGTATTAAAAAACAATTCTTCTATAGCTACAACTTCCGGGTCATATTTAATTATAAGTTCATTCAATTCATCATATATTTTTTTTAATCTCATAGGCGTAGATATTGTGCTCGGCGTTGTAATACTCCCGTAGGCTATAGTTTTAAAATGATTACCTTCATAACATATTATACCACACCCCAATGTTGCGAGTCCCGGATCAATTCCCAATATAATCATTTTTATATTCCACCCGTCATCCATTTATATTTTATATCAAATCCGTTATTTTTCAGTTTAGCATAATATTATTTAAAATGCTAACTTTTAAAACTACATATCATGATAAAAAAATAAAAAACAGCCACTCATTAAATTGATATGGTTGGCTGTAATATATTTTAATTTACAATACTAACTGCTGTAATCTTCCAGTAATTGATTGACCTCTTTTTCAGTATTTACCAAAATACCCTTTTGCAATTTTTCCTGATCTATGATCGGCAAAATATTGATAGGAATATCCGTCTGCCGTATTAACTTCTTCTCACCGTTCTCATAATATTTATATATGGCGATGCAACCCTTGTTTACAGAAACCAGGTAATGATTGGGACAAATTTTGTTTACCTGTTTTGATAAAACAATTTTCTCCTTTGAAAAACATTCTATTTCCCAATCTAATTGATTTCCTATCAGATATTCCTCAAGTCCGTCTTTATTTAAGCCTATCAGTTCCGACGTAGGGCTCCGTACCTCTTCTATAATATCCTCGCATTGTGTATATAATGTTTTATATATTAACTGAGTTTCGTAATTAATAATATCATTATAATTTGACACTGTTATTTTATCATTATTATCTTTATTAATATTATATGAGCTCTCTTCCTGTGCCTTGATCAAAGCCTGCAATAATTCCTGTTCCCTCTGCATTTCGGATCTTTCCCTGGCAATTTGCCCCGAATATTTATAATAAGCAACAACAAATCCTATAGAGCTAAAAACAAGGGCTAATATTAAAAAACTGATTATTACCGGAAATACTCTTCTTCTCATTATCAAACAAACCTCCTAACATATCTAGGATGTTATTTTAACCATTTTATTGAAAATTATACTTTTGGAGATATATTATTTTAAAATAATGATATAAAAAAATTATGCAAGACTGCTGAAAAAGTCCCGAATTATGTCATTCTATGCCATCTGAATGAATAAGGTAAAATGAAGAACCCCTAAATGGCTAAAAATCAAGATTTTTAGCTGCATTCAGAATGGCATTTCCAGCATTTTTTACAAAACCGAGATTTTTTCAATGATTTTGAACTGTCTTTTTGTGCCGGCGGAGTGGCTTGAGAAATGGCTCGGAAAACGAAAAAATAAGGCTTACAAAATGATTTTTAACAATAAAAAAAGGCTACAAATAAACTCTGTAACCCTTAGTTTTATTCGGTTGGCGGGAGTACGTGGGAATCGAACCCACCCAAGAGGCTACTAACCCCTCATGCTGGTTTTGAAGACCAGAGAGCACACCAGCACTCATCTACCCCCATTCAATCAGTGCAATAATCAACACTAATATATTATAGCATGTTTATTTATTGTGTCAAGTAATGTTGTTTTTTGTTTTTTTGCGCCCATTGGCTTTTTCAAGCAGATTTCTTTATTTGGTTCTATTTCTCATAATCTGTGCCATTAGATTTATCATTGTCATTGCGGCGAGCCTTGTTGTTATTGCTGCCGGATCGTACTGCGGTGCCACTTCAACCAAATCAAATCCTACAATTTTACCCATTTTACAGACGCCGGCCAGTATATCCATAACTTCGTCATAATACAAACCTCCCGGCGAAGGTGAAGCTACCCCGGGTGCTATGGAAATGTCAAATCCGTCTATATCTATGGTCAAAAAATATTTATCGGCCTTAGGTATCTTGGCTAAAATTCCCTCCACACCAATTTTATGAGCCTGTCTTGCAGTTATGAGTATACTTCCATATTTCTCCGCATCCATAAAATCCTCTTTTTTGCTCGACCCTAACCCCCTTATTCCAATCTGTACCATCTTTCCTATATGTTCCATCTCCGACAATCTTCTCATAGGGCTTCCATTTCCGTATCTTTGCGGCCCTACATTGTTGCTCCAGTCAAGATGAGCATCAAATTGTACAATACAGATATCCTCCCCGGCTTCTTCCAGGGCCCTGCCTACCGGAATGGTGATGGAATGATCTCCCCCCATAATTGCAGGTATGGCTCCCTTTTTTATTATTTTCCCGACAGATTCCTCAATGCTGTTGAAAGAATATTCAATATCCCCATGAAGTATATCCGCATCACCACAGTCTACTATCTTTATAGGTGCAGCCAATAGTTGTTCGTCGATGTCCGGGTCATAAAATCCGGCATCCCCCCTCGCATATTGTGTTGAAATTTCCCGTATCCTACGCGGCCCCAGCCTTGTGCCGGATAAAAACCCGACTCCTAAATCGTAGGGTACTCCCAACACTGCAATATCGGCATCTAAATTATCCAAATCGTTGCATATAGGATATTTTGCAAAAGAACATATACCTGTAATAGGTAAATTGAGCTTTTTCATTTTATTCCCTCCCGTTATTTATGATTACTGTGAGAACTTCACATAATATAAACCATTGTTTTGGTGATTCAATTATAACATAAACATAACGGCTTATATTTAAAACTAGATAAAAATAACAAGGTTCGTCAGGAGGATAATTTTTTTACAAATCCTCACTGCTACCTTGTTTTATTGGTGAGGATAATTGGACTTGAACCAATGACCTCTACGATGTCAACGTAGCGCTCTGCCGGCTGAGCTATACCCTCATTTTATTTATATATTTTAAAAATTGATATCCAGTCAGTGAAATTATATCATTTAATCCCCTTGTTTGCAACTATATTGACCCGGATTTTTTTCACTAAAATGCAGTTCTTTCGCTACGGCTAAGATGACAAAATGCGAAAAATGCTTTTTCATACAGTCCGACGGGACATCCGTCTTATTTGAAATTTTGTCTTATCTGAAATTTTGTCTCATTTAAGGTACGGAATGATACAAATATCCCATCAATATGTCCTATTCATACCATACCGGCTCAGATTTTCTGTTAAATAAAATATACGGGGAACCTCTAGCTCCCCGTACATTTTCTAATCCAAAATCGAACTCAATCCTTGCCATCCTTTAATAATAAGCTCCGCCTATGTAAGTCTTCTTCAGATTAAATTTGTTGATTTAGAATTAAACAATCATATTGATTAAAGACTCAACACATCCTTCATTGTATACAGGCCGGGTTCTTTGTCCATAACAAATCTTGCCGATTCCAATGCCCCCTGTGCAAATACCAACCTGTCATGACCTTCATGCGCTATCTTGACAGTTTCCAAATCATTGATAAAATTTGCCTCATGATAACCTACTATATTGCCTCCCCTGATTGCATGTATCCCAATTTCTCCCTTTTCTCTCGGACATTCCCCCGACCTGCCGTATTGGTGCTTCCTGGCCTCACCTAACCCCTTTTCTATAGACTCCACAATATATTTAGCGCTTCCTGACGGAGCATCTTTTTTACGATTGTGATGATGTTCTATAATTTCAATGTCGAACATGTTCCCTAATATCGCTGCAATTTGTTCCACAAAAAGAAATACTATATTCATACCCAAAGACATATTAGTTGCTTTTAATATAGGAATCTTTTCGGCAGCAGCCCATATCTGTTCCAGCTGTTCCTTGCTGTATCCTGTTGTCCCGATTGCTAAAGGTATGTTTCTACTTATACAAAAATCCAGTAATCTGTCCAATGCGGACGGATGTGAAAAATCTACTACTACATCGTAATTATCCGTTAGAGATTCATCGGGTGTTCCCAAATCCATCCCATAGATTTTTTGCCAGCTTGAATCCTTAGAAGCTAACTCCTCTATCAATTTCCCCATACGCCCGCTTATTCCACAAATTAATAAATTCATCTCATAAATCCTCCTCCATATGCTTATAGAATACCTAACCTTTCCATCTCATCCAGTAATTTGCTTCTGTTGGATTCTTCCATGGATGTCAACGGAAGCCTCAATTCATCCTTAATATATCCCATAGCACTTAAGGCCGCTTTTATCGGAATCGGGTTTACTTCACTAAACAGAAGATTTATAAAATGTTTATATAAAAGCTGCAATCTCAGGGCTTCCTTAACATCGCCATCCATGAATGCCTTACACATCTGCTGTGTTTGCCTTGGAATAGCATTAGCGCATACGGAAATGACTCCGTGCCCTCCACATGCATAGATAGGAATAATTTGATCATCGTTTCCAGAATAAATTTTAAAATCATCTGATACCAATCTCTTGATTTCTAATACTTGACCTATATTACCGCTGGCTTCCTTTACACCGATAATATTTTCCACCTGACTCAAAGCCGCAACAGTTTTTGCCTCTAAATTTGTCCCTGTCCTTCCCGGAACATTGTATAAAATTACAGGTAGAGTCGTAGAATTGGCAATAAGGGTATAATGTTCTATCAAGCCATTTTGGGTGGCTTTATTATAATACGGAGTGACCACCAATACCCCATCTGCTCCCAAACTTTCTGCTTTTTGAGTATAATATACGGCCGAATCGGTACAATTTGACCCGGTACCGATTATCACGGGAATTTTGCCGTCTACCCTCTTGATTGCCGTACTGATAAGTTCCACCTCTTCTTCATTTGTTTGTGTAGATGCTTCTCCTGTTGTTCCCAACACTATTAAAGCCTGGGTATCATTCTCTAAATGAAAATCAATTAACCCTTCAAAACTTTCAAAATCAATATTCCCATTACTGAACGGTGTTACAACCGCTACTCCCGCACCATTAAACATGAATTTTTCCCCCTTTATTTAAAATTTTCGATAGTCTCTATAATTTGAATTGCATTAGTAGCAGCCCCCTTTCGAAGATTATCCGCTACTACCCATAAAGACAAAGCTCTTGAATTAAACAGGTCTTTACGAATTCTTCCCACATAGGTATAATCGGTATCTGCTGTTTCCAGCGGAGTGGGATATTTATTTTCTGCGGGATTATCGTCCACAATTATGCCTTTCGTCTTTTCCAATATTTGCCGCACCTCATCTACATCCGGTTCTTCATTAAATTCTAAAAATATAGATTCGCTATGGCTATAAATTACCGGTACTCTCACAGCAGTGGGATTTACTTTTATAGTATTATCATCCAGTATTTTATGTGTCTCATACACCATTTTAAGTTCTTCCCTTGTATATCCGTTTTCATTAAATATGTCTATATGCGGAATACAATTTCCTGCAATCTTTCTCGTATAAACTTTATTTGGATAATTTTTGTCCAATAATTGCTTTTCAAGTTCGTCAATCGCCTCATGCCCACTTCCGGATACGGCTTGATAAGTGGACACAACAACCTGTTTGATGCCATACCTTCTATGAAGCGGTGCGAGTACCATTACCATTTGGATTGTAGAACAATTCGGATTAGATATGATCCCCCTGTATTCCCTCAGAATATTCCCGTTAACTTCTGGTATAACCAACGGTATTCCCTCTGTCATTCTCCAATAAGAAGAATTATCTATAACAATATTTCCTGCATCAGCCGCTATAGGAGCAAATTCCGCGGATATGGTTCCGCCTGCAGCAAGCAATAAATAATCAAATTTTTCTTTCATGACCTCTTTTGTCAATAATTCTACTGTTATCTCTTCGTTGTTAAATAACACTTTTTGTCCCACGGTTCTTTCCGATGCAAAGAGCCTTAATTTTGTTATATTCAAGTTCTTTTCTTTAAGTATTTCAATCATTTTTGTTCCTACAGCACCTGTACCGCCCACAATACCAACAGTTAAACCCATTATATTTCCTCCTATGCTATTTATTGTTGTATGATATAAAAAAAACTCCCGATGATAATCTAGGAGTTTTTGTTATAATTGAAAGACTTCAAAATTTTAAGTAAAATTGTATTCTTCAATCAACAAATAGCTCTCCATAGATTTTCCCCTATGACAGTAGTTTAGTTATTCACCAAACTGCCAACTGCTAATATAAAAGCATATTAACAATTTCGGCACCGTAGCCTTTCTACAACAGTATCGAGGGCCTTTTCCTCTTTTCACCTGTTATATACTATTCTTTAGTGCTCCTCTATTTATTGTCCGTATTCAATTTTTTATATTGTAGATAAGTCTAACATAGTATAGGTGGTTATGTCAAATAGTTTTTTAAATTATATATAAATTAATTCGTAATTATTATTATAGTATTCAACATGGTTGCTAAATGTGATTAAAAAATATCCTTATTATATTATTTAATAATAAAAATCATGTAGCCCTATGGTTGTCACATGTCTCCTGTTATTTACAATCCAAAAATTAGTTGATTTTCTCGGATTTAAAAAATATAGCGCATTTCCGACAGGTTTTGAACCTTCCAATATTTCCTTGGCAGCCCTTATGCTCTCCGCATCGGGCGAATTATAAATTGTACCGTCTATCACCGGTGAAAATTGCGTATAGCCGTCCTGTTTGTCAAAAATTACTCCTTTTATAGTATTTGGAAATAATTCACTATCGACCCTATTCATGATAACATTTCCAACCGCAACTTTGCCCTTATAGGATTCACCTTGTGCCTCGGAATGGATTATCCTGCTCAACCAATAAAGGTCTTCATTTCTTTCATTACCCCTGCTGGCTACTTGGTTTTGGGAATCATCCGCGGAACCCTTTATTTTTAATGTTTGATTTTCATAAATTATATCCGAATGCAAATTGTTGAGCTCCATCAAATGATTTACAGAAATATTAGCCCTCTGAGCGATTAAAAATAATGTATCTCCTTTTTTCACCGTATATCTTTCCCCAACAATACTTGATGAAGAATTATTGCCGGTTTCTTTTACCTGTGTAAATTCTGTTTCCTTATCTTTATCGTTGTTTTTTAAGGCGTATGTATCCTCGTCCTTCTTATTGACAGACTTTTTTTCTTCAACTGTGTTTTCTTCATTTTTATAGGTATTTTTATCCTCCTGGTCCTGAATTTCAATAGTTTCGTTTTTTTCTGTTTGGTCATCCTTTTCGATATAGTTATCCTCTTCGATCTGTTTGCCTCCTATAATATTAGCTCTATCGGCCTCGTAAATCGATTCTGATACAGCTGTATTTTTGTCCACATTTTTACCTGTATTTTGTTTCAAGTTATTAAGCCTATTTATAGATAATGAAACTATGATAACACTCAACAAAATACCGGTGTAAATTATCGGTATTTTATATTTTTCTAATATAACCTTCACCTA
Organism: Alkaliphilus sp.; assembly: GCA_023230535.1. Lineage (GTDB taxonomy): Bacteria > Bacillota > Clostridia > Peptostreptococcales > Natronincolaceae > JAAZJW01. The sequence continues at coordinate 8,360 of JALNXC010000031.1, forward strand.
AATCACCCTCCGATATTTTATATTAAGAATATTATCATAAATAAACCGTGAACGGGCAATGTAAGTTTTGGTAAATATCTATCAGTCAGTCGGTTGAGCGATTATCCGGGAGCTAAGATTCAAGAAGAGTACAATATTCAAACATATGTCGTGCATGTCCTATTTTTGGGAAACAACACCTGAGCATATGTTATATATGCTCTATTTTTGAGAAACAAAAGGGTTATCCTTGATGTAAAATCTCCATGGAAAATGTACGGCTTCCTCCGCATAATCTATATTTACCCTTGTAGTCTCCACAATTTCAAATGCTTCGTTTTCTTCAGCCTTTTCGATCCATAGGGTATCGCCGCAGAGATCCATGCCGTTGCTATTTTTGTTCGTGATGCCCATCGCCATACATAACTTGCCGGGACCGCTTGTTAAATTAAATATCTGCCTTTTTTTTAGTTCCTCTATAGGCTTATTATATCTGTTATGTGCCATTATTTCGATATTTTCTACGGGCTCCACCGCCCTGATCAAAGTCGCCGTACCCTCCCCTTCGTCCTGAGTGACAGCATTTATGCAATTATACATACCGTAGATTAAATAAACATATGCATGTCCCGGAGGCCCGAACATGACCTCATTTCTCCTTGTTTTTTTATTATTATAGCTATGTGCCGCCTTGTCAACAGTCCCGATATATGCCTCCGCTTCTACAATTTTTCCAACCAATCTTTTCCCGTCAATATAATGGACTAAATTTTTCCCTAATAAGTCTCTGGTAACGTCTAATGTTGGCCTGCCGTAAAATTTTCTTTTTAATTTCATATATTTTTTCCTTTCAGGAATTTATTGTTTATATTACAATTTTTATATCTAATATATTCTATTTTTACACCCCTGTCCCTTTTTTATGCCCATAAATTTTAGACAAATAGGCACAAAACCCCGGATACAA
>JALNXC010000032.1 GCA_023230535.1 Alkaliphilus sp.
ATGGGTGGACTGGTAGGACGTACATATATTCAGGATAAGGCATACGGTTATAATATTAGAAATTTAATGATTTTAGGCACACCCAATAAAGGAAGCGTAAAAGCATACTACACATGGAGTATGGGGGAGGTAATGGGTGGTAAGATAGACAAGGGAAATCAGTTATTTGAAATTATACAAAGGGGATATATCTGGCTGCTCACAAAAATATTAGACATACCCTTAGGTAAAGATAATATTGAAATGTTACACAAGAATTTCCAGGGTCTTGGGGATTTATTGCCTACATATGATTATGGTTATGTGCTGTGTTATGAGGATGGGAAAAACAATTATGTCTATATTCCAAATAAACATATAAAATATAAAAACAGTTTTGTAAACAATTTAAATAAAAATATAGATATTCTATATAACAGAATTAAAAATTTATATTGTTTTGTAGGTACAAACAGAAAAACCGATAAAATATTAATAATTGATAAAGAAGAGCTATTTAACAATAAAAATGAAGATATTATATCATCATTGAAAACGAAAGAAGGGGACGGAACGGTTACAGTCAAAAGTGCCATCATTGATCATGGAAAAACATTTATAATGGAAGAAGGGCATAGTGGAATTTTGTTAGGCTCTATACAATATATTGCAGATATTTATAATCTTGATAAAACCCTAGTAAAGAAAGATACCATGGAACCTGAAGGATATCCGTTAGGCATAATATTTAAAAAGCATATAGGTATGGTACTAAGGAGTAAAAAAGATGTAATAGGCAGGTTCATACATACGGGGTTTGTTACGGAACATGAATTTATTATGGAGGAATTTGGCGAAGATTATATATGGATTATGCTGAAAGATGTGCCTTCCGATAAATATATCTTAGAGGTATTTGCGGAAGATAAAATAGGTTATGATATTTTTGTAATAGGCACAAAAGTGGCGGAAGAATTGACGGATGAAAATGTGAGAATGCTGGATAAAAATAAAATTGAATTTTATTTTGAGGTATAGACGGAAATAAATCAAATCGAGAAAAAATCAGGGTGTTATATAATGGATTAATCTGTGATAAATTATATAACACCCTATATTTGGTTCGTTGATAAATAGCAGTTTCGGTGTTTAATTTGATATGAAATTTTATTTAGTCATTGAGTAGCAACACTTGATGATAGGTTTTTTTGCCTTTTCTTATCATCAGTGTACCGTCCTTAAAAAAATCGAGTGTGATGAGGGTACCGATATCAGTTATTTTATCATCATTTATTGAGATTCCACCTTGTTGTATGAGCCTCCTGCCTTCCCCACGGGAGGGGATTAATTCTACCCTGGATAGGAGGGTGATTATGTCCATACCGTCTATAAATTCGTCTTCGGGAATTTTGGTTGACGGCACGGAACCGCCCAATGCCCCTTCACCGAATAAAGCTTTTGCGGCCTTGTCGGCTCTTTTAGCCTCTTCCTCACCATGAACCAGTTTAGTAACTTCGAAGGCAAGGGTTTCTTTTGCCTTATTTATTTCGGCATCTTTTAGGGAACTGAGCCTGTCTACTTCGTCCATGGGTAAAAATGTAAGCAGAGAGAGACAGTTTTTAACATCTGTATCCGCGACATTTCTCCAGTATTGGTAGAACTCAAAAGGAGATGTTTTGTCGGCATCCAACCATATTGCACCGGATTGGGTTTTACCCATTTTATTTCCTTCGCTCGTAGTTAAAAGGGTAAAGGTCATACCGTAGGCGGTTTCGCTTTCTATTCTTCTGATTAAATCGGCGCCTGCAATAATATTTGACCATTGATCATCTCCGCCCAATTGCATACGACAATTGTACTTTCTAAATAACTCTAAAAAATCATAAGCCTGCATGATCATATAGTTAAACTCAAGGAAGGATAACCCTTTTTCCATTCTATTCTTAAAACATTCTGCCGCCAGCATTCTATTGACCGGAAAGTGTCTGCCTATCTCCCTTATAAAGGAGACATAATTTAAATCCAACAGCCAGTTTGCATTATTCTCCATAATGGCCTTGCCTTCCGAAAAATCAATAAATCTTTTGGTTTGTTCGATAAAACATCTTCCATTGTGGTTAATTGTTTCAAGAGGCATCATCTGTCGCATATCGGTTCTTCCGGATGGGTCACCGATCATTGCCGTACCGGCACCTAATAAAAATATAGGCCTATGCCCTGCTCTCTGAAGATGAGCCATAGCCATAAGCTGTACAAAATGACCTACATGCAAGCTGTCCGCAGTCGGGTCGAAACCTATATAAAAGGTGACTTTTTCTTTTCCAAGCATTTCCCTAATTTCATTCTCGTGGGTAGCTTGTTCAATAAAGCCGCGTTCCTTTAAGGTATCAAAAACATTCTCCATTATAATATATCCTCCTCATTTGGTTAATAATAATTAAATATAAAAAAACAGAAGGTCATCAAGTCCGTAAGGACGAGATAACCCGTGGTACCACCTTAATTTACATCGATTGATGCCTTAAACCACTGTAACGGTTTGGAACCGGTAAAATTTTTGACTTTACAACTCCGAAAATGTAATTCACCCTTACATGTGCTATAGCCCTTCCACCAACCGGACTACTCGCTGTATTTGTAACCATGTGGGTTACTTATTTCCTTCAATGTTTCTAATAATATTTATATTTTATATTCCGGTTTATTATATCATATAATCTTCATTATTGCCAAAACTATTAAAATAATTCCCGATAGCCAAGAAATATTAATATTTGATTTTTCGATGAGTTTTCTGCCCATTAATAATCCTGACCAGACAGCTATCATATCAGAAAATAAAGAAAGAAATATTATTTGAATATAGTTTGTATTCGTCAAGCTGCTGCTGAATCCGATAGCTAATGAATCCAGAGAAAGGGCAATAGCCAGATATAATGCCTCTTTAGGGTTTAGATTTTTGGAGTTATCAAAATCAGCACTGGTTTCATCAATATATATATTTATTATTAAATCGGATATTTTTAATTTTATCTCTTTATTTAAGACAGAGGTTTTTGTAATATAGCTCTTGATTAAACTTTGGAGTAAATAAAATATGCCTAAAAGCATCAGTATCATAAAGCTGATAAATAAAGTTATGCCTTCAGGCATTAATTTTTTGATCACAGATCCCAAAAATAAAGAAAGGGCGAGGAAGGAGGAACAGGTAATATTAATAATGGTTATAGACATAAACGGCATTTTTATTTTATTTGTTCCATAGGCAACACTGGCTATAAATGCATCTAAGGACAATGTAAATACCAATAAAAGGGTTTCTATCATGGCATCACCTTCTTTCTATGAAATAGATATTATATGATATTCAATTGCCAATTGAATGGTTACACAAATGGAAAATGGGAGGTGGGATATGGGAGGTGGGATGTGGGAAATGAGAGGTGGGATATGGGATGTGGGAAATGAGAGGTGGGATATGGGATGTGGGAAGTGAGATGTAAGAGGTGGAAATATTTGAAAGGATTTATAGAAAATAATTCTGTGGGATATCAATATGCTATAATGTGATATAATGTCAAAATAAAATATCTATTTTTAATGCTAAAAACATAATATTGGTGAGGGATAAATCAAAATCCTATAACGAGGGATTGTTACCGGGGATATGGGAAAATTATAAATCATGTTTCGATTTAGGAGGTAAAAGATGAGAAATATATTTTTTTACGAGACAATAATAGGTGAGATCGGTATCATAGAAACCGGCAACAACATTACAGATGTAGGTTTTATTGGCAATACAAAAAATACACAAATCGAAGATATTACAGTTAATGAAACCCCCCTTTTAAAAGAAGCGGGGAAACAGCTTCAGCAATATCTTGAAGGAAATCGAAAGTATTTTGATTTGCCCTTATTACCTGCCGGCACAAAGTTCCGGAAAAATGTTTGGAGGGTTCTTCAGACTATACCCTATGGGGAAACATGGAGCTATAAAAAGGTTGCGGAAAAGGTAGGCTCGCCTAAAGCTGCAAGGGCTGTCGGTATGGCAAATAACAGAAATCCTATCGCTATTTTTATTCCCTGCCATCGTGTTATAGGGGCGGATGGTAAGTTGGTAGGCTATGGCGGGGGGCTTCATATTAAAGAATATCTTTTAAATTTAGAGAAACAAAATAAAATATAAATACTTAAATTTTTGCTAATAAAAAAATACAATGGAATTATACTAGCGCTACAAGGCGATCATTCTAAACAATTGAGGTAGGCCGTAAGAATTATTAATAGGTGGAACTGTGATTAAATATATTTTTTGCTTAATATCCCGGTTGTTTATCTATAGACAGGAGGGGAGAAAGATGCCGCTTCATGTTGTATTATTGGAACCGGAAATTCCGCAAAATACAGGTAATATTTCCAGAACATGTGCCGTTACGGGGAGCGTACTTCATTTGATAGGCCCTTTAGGGTTTTCTATAGATGAGAAGCATGTAAAACGGGCCGGGCTTGATTATTGGGACATATTGGATTTAAGGTATTATAGTAATTATGACGAATTTTTAATAAGGAATCCCGGTGCTAAAATATATTATTTAACTACTAAAGCGGAAAGGAGATATAGTGATATGGAATATCCAAAGGACGATTGTTTTATAATGTTTGGTAAGGAGACCGCCGGGATTCCGGAGATGATATTAAACCAAAATAGAGATAATTGTATAAGAATTCCTATGTTAAATTCCGAAAGGGCAAGATCCCTAAATTTATCTAATTCTGTTTCTGTTGTAGTATATGAAATATTAAGGCAATATAACTATCCTAATATGAAATAGCCATGGATTCTTCGCTTTATATCTATTTACAGCCTAAAAATATAATCCTATTATATTTTTAGGCAAATACTAAAACATAGAAATGGAATATTTATAATATGATTTTTAAAAATTATTAGAAAATATTGCTAACTATTTAAGGAAAGTATAGAATAGGATTTAAAGTAATAATCAATAGGACATATAATATATTAAAATGATGGGGGTAATAAAAATGAGTGATATTCAAATTATAATAGACAGTATGGTTGATATGCCTAAGGATATTTTGAATAAGTTTAATATTATAGTGATGCCTTTAACTATTATATTTGGGGACGAAGAATATAAGGATGGGGTAGATTTAACAAGTGCACAGTTTTATGAAAAATTATCACAATCAAAAGAATTGCCTAAAACATCGCAAATAAGCCCCGGTGCATTTATAGAAATATTTGAAAAAATTTTGGATGAGGGGAAAGAAATTTTATGTATTAACGGATCTTCAAGAGCCAGCGGTACATTTCAATCGGCAGTAGTAGCAAAGAACTCGTTAGAGGGCAACAAAATAGAGGTTTTTGATACTATGGCGCTATCTTTCGGTGCCGGAATATTTGCATATGAAGCGGCAAAAATGGCGGCGGCGGGGAAAAAGCTGGGGGAAATTGTTGAATATCTCAATGTAATGAAGGGACGGGTAGATCATATATTTACTGTCGATACATTAGAATTCCTAAAAAAGGGTGGGCGGTTAAATCCGATGAAGGCCACTATAGCGACGATGTTAAATATAAAACCGATTTTAACCGTTGTGGATGGATTAGTAGAACCGTTGGATAAGGTAAGGGGGAGCAAGAAGGTAATAGGCAAAATGATAGAATTGGCAAAGGAACGCGGAGAAACATTTGAGGATAAGGTAGTCGGGATTTCCCATGCTGTCTGCGAGGATATGTTAAATCTTCTAAAGGAACAGGTAACAAAGGAGCTAGGGCCAAAGGAGATAATAATTACGGAAATAGGATGTACGATAGGCACGCATGCCGGTCCGGGAACATTAGCCATATTCTATGCTATGTAAAGTCGAAATATGTAGAAGTTTTAAATCCGGCATACGAGACAAAAAATATTATAAAAAACTTTTTAAAAGTGGTTGATACCAACCGATATATGTACTATAATATAGTCGATGATTAAAGTACTTTTAGCAAGTTTAGCAATCGGGGTCGAAACTGTATTATTTAAAATTGTTTAAATAGAAATATGATAGAAATATGGTAAAAATTATTCGATAATGGCTTATTAAAAGGTTTCAAAATAAATATCAAAAAATCGGTTGATACTGTTTTATTTATATACTATAATATAATAGGATTTAACATAATATCCGGGACAATTAAATAAAACAATACTATATTGTAAAATTAGTTGATACCGGTTGACATATATACTATAATATAATAGAGTTCAATATAGGGGTTAAGGTATTTTAACAGGATAATACTACATAACAATATTAAATAAATATATAAAAAGAGAGATTTAGGGTGAATGGTGCTTAATATTAACGGACAGGCCAAATATAATACATATAATTAATCTTGGTAAAGCCTGCGGTTGAAAACACAAAAGATCCTACTTACTAGAGGTGGAGTTGAGTGAAAGCGGTAGTTATCACAAATAATTTAAAAGTCAAACAAAAATACGACAAAGAATACGATGTGGAATTTGTTGACGGAAGTTTGCTGGATGTATTAATAACGGTACGGGACAGAATACATGAAGGGCATAAGTTGCTGACTCACCCTTTGACGGGCAGTGTCAAACCCAATGAAACACCTTATAAAAGCGTACTTATCTCCTGCGATAAGGGAGATTTGGATTTAGATTCGTTATTAATGATATCATCTAATATAGAGACCGCCCAAAAATTTATAAATATAAAGAAGCCTATTGAATGGAAAGAAAAAATACTGGCGGATTTTATGGAAATTGATTTGGACTTGATAAATAGCGGGATAGAAAGCATGCAACAATAACGGGTATATATTTATGATAATGGGCATACACTAAAAGTTGTAAATTTAAATATTATGAAAAATGGGCCTATAATGGCAACGAAAATGTAATATTCAGTTATAGGCCTTTATAAATAAAGGGAGGTGAAGCTTGTGCGCTTAGAATTAGGTAATATTTTCATCAAAGATGTACAGTTCGGTGATTCTACAAAGGTAGAAGGCGGAGTACTTTACATTAACAAGGATGAGATGCTCAAAGAAATTGGTGGGGATGAACACATTAAGAGTATTGACATCGACATAACCCGTCCAGGAGATGAGGTCAGAATTACTCCTGTTAAGGACGTCATCGAACCAAGGGTAAAGGTTGAAGGTTCGGGAGCAATATTCCCAGGAACAGTAAACAAGGTTACCACTGTAGGTAGTGGTCGCACACATGCTTTAAAAAATGTGGCAGTAGTAACAGCAGGAAGAATCGTTGGTTTCCAAGAGGGTATCATCGATATGTCAGGTCCTGGAGCAGAATATACACCATTTTCTGAATTAAACAACGTAGTAGTTGTTGCAGATGTAGTTGATGGCTTAAAACAACATGCTCACGAAGAGGCTGTAAGGATGGTAGGTTTTAAGGCTGCTGCTTATTTAGGAGAAGCTGGAAGAGAAGTAACACCTGACGAAGTAAAGGTATATGAAACAGAACCATTACTAGACTCAGTGAAAAAATATCCAGACTTGCCAAAGGTAGGATATGTTTACATGCTTCAAACTCAAGGCTTACTTCATGATACATATGTATATGGAGTAGATGCTAAGAAGATTGTTCCAACAATCATATATCCGACAGAAGTTATGGACGGTGCTATTGTAAGCGGTAACTGTGTTTCTGCTTGCGATAAAAACCCAACCTATGTTCATATGAACAATCCAATTATTGAGGATCTTTATGAAAAACATGGTAAGGAATTGAACTTTGTAGGTGTAATTATTACAAATGAAAACGTTTACCTTGCCGACAAGATGAGATCATCGGATTGGTCTGCAAAATTAGCCGGATTCTTAGGATTAGACGGAGCCATTGTATCTCAAGAGGGCTTTGGTAATCCTGACACAGACCTTATCATGAACTGTGTTAAAGTTGAAAACGAGGGAATCAAAACTGTTATCGTTACTGATGAGTATGCCGGTAGAGACGGTGCTTCTCAATCATTAGCGGACGCAGATCCAAAAGCGGATGCTGTTGTAACTAACGGTAATGCTAACGAAGTTATTGTTTTACCACCGATGAAAAAGATAATTGGCTCAACAGATTATGTTGATACGATTGCCGGTGGATTCGCAGGAAGTTTAAGAGAAGATGGCAGTATTGAGGTAGAAATCCAAGCAATAACAGCTTCTACTAATGAAGTAGGATTTGTTAAGTTATCATCTAAAGGATTCTAAACAAAGAATTTAATTCAAGCTTTTTGCATGTTACAATAAAATGGCTTAAAAATTAAAACAATAGAAAGGATGGGACTTTTATGGCAGGATTTGATGGAAAGAAAGTCATCATAATCGGCGATAGAGATGGAATTCCAGGCCCAGCTGTCGAAGAATGTCTAAAAGGCACCGGAGCTGAAGTAGTATTTTCAGCCACCGAGTGTTTTGTGTGAACCGCTGCAGGCGCTATGGACCTTGAGAATCAACAAAGGGTAAAGGATATTGCTGAAAAATATCCGGCGGAAGATATAGTAGTAATCTTGGGAGGAGCAGAAGCCCAATCCGCAAAATTAATGGGAGACACCGTTACAACAGGTGACCCAACCTTTGCAGGCCCATTAGCAGGAGTCCAGTTAGGACTAACAGCGTATCATGCAGTAGAACCACAATTTAAAGAAGCAGTAGATGAAGATGTTTATGATGATCAAATCGGTATGATGGAAATGGTACTTGATGTTGATGAAATCGTTGCAGCAATGAATGAAGTAAGAGGATAATAATTCCTAAAAATTATTATTATTGATTAAATAAATTCCCGTTAAAAATGAGAGAGGGGGGAAAACATGAGCAAGAAAAAAGTTGTTCATTATATAAATCAATTTTTCGCTGGAATCGGTGGAGAAGAAAAAGCTGATCATAAGCCTGAAGTAAGGGAAGGAGTAGTAGGTCCCGGTCTAGGTATAAATGCAGCATTAAAAGATGACGCTGAGATTATAGCAACCGTCATTTGTGGTGATACTTATTTCAACGAAAATTTGGAAGAAGCCGAAGCTGCAGTGCTTGAAATGGTTGAAAAATATAATCCTGATCTTTTCATAGCAGGTCCTGCATTTAATGCCGGTAGATACGGAGTTGCTGCCGGTGCAGTTACAAAAGCCGTAAGTGAAAAGTTAGGTATTCCTGCTGTAACAGCTATGTATGAGG
>JALNXC010000033.1 GCA_023230535.1 Alkaliphilus sp.
CTGCCAAGTGTTAGACCGTTTATTATCTGTTCAAAAACCATTTCTTAAATCCATTCCTTTCCAAAAGGACAAGGCCAATGGATGGAATATTCCATCCATTGATCATTGATTATAAAAGAATTCCTAACGAAGTTTTATAAACTTTCCATTTTCAACTTTAAGTATAATTATGTCCTTTACAACATCCCCAACAGGAGTAAAAGAAGTACTGCCTGTGACCCCGGGATAGCCTTTAATTTTTAACATTTCTCTCTGATGGGCTTCTCCACCCACACCACCGGCATTTTTAATTGCAGTAAGTAAAATCATAGCCGCATCATAAGCCTGAGCAGCAAACATGTCGGGTTCGTCTTTAAATTTATCCGTATATGCTCTGACAAATTTTTGTGCATTCGGAGAAGGGTCATCTGTAAAAAATCCCGCGGTGAAAACAGCATCTTCTACGGCATCCCCTCCAAGATCGACCAAAATCGGAGAATAAAAACCGTCCGCACCTAAAATCACAACATCCAAACCCTGATCCTTAGCTTGTTGTGCTATTTTAGCAGCCTCGGTATAATAGCCTGCTATATAAAGAGCATCCGGATTTTTGCCTTTGAGCTGGGTCAACTGTACCCTAAAATCTTTTTCACCATCATTATATGTTTCAATACCTGTTACTTCCGCAAGTTCTTTTGCTCTCTTTTCAAATGCATCTTTCAAAGAAAGACCATAATCGTTATTTGTAAACATCACGGCAAACTTTTTAAGTCCCAGTTCTTCTACGGCAAATTCCGCTAATTGAACGGCTTGGACCTCATCAGATAAACAATTTCTAAAAACATAATCGCCTATCTCAGGAATACCTACCGCCGTAGAGGAAGAAGATATCATTACAACCTTAGCATCATTTGTTATAGGTCCTGCGGTAAATGTTTCCGCGCTGATTACTCCACCGACAATTGCAGTGATTTTATCTTGTTCAATGAGTTTTGAGGCGGCATTTGCAGTTTCAGTTTGATCTCCACGGGTATCTTCCGATATTAGACGAATAGGTCTGCCATTGATTCCACCGTCCTGATTAAATTCATCAACAGCAATCTCTACACCATTTTTAGTACTTATACCATAACTGGCAACATCACCCGTAAGAGGGCCGACAGTACCAATTTTTATTTCCTCGCCTACTTCGTCTACTTTATCTCCGGATTCTCCATTTTCAGTTTCTGTTCCCTGGGGAATATCCGAATCCTCTTCCTCCGTTTTTTTCCAACACCCTGATAGTAATCCCACGGTCAAGACAACTACCAAGAGTAGGATTATAAATTTTGATTGTTTAAACATTAAAAAACCTCCTTAAAATCTTCAGAATAATAAGCAACTTTTAATCAAATTTGTATAGATACACAAAAATAGCATCTCTTCCTGATTTTTTATTTGTTATAATTTTTTGTCGGCTATTGTCACCCCCCCCATTGTACAAAAGTAACAAACTATTCGTGACGTGACTATAATAAGTACACTTCTATAGAACTAAATCACTAGATTTTATATCATATTATAATCTATTTTTATGGAAATGTCACTAATAAAAACGACAATTTACAAATAAACTGCATAATCCGTGCATAATTAGGTCTTTATAGAATAAAATATGAAGTCCAGCTACTTTTACCCTTATCTTTCTTCCTTATTGCTTTCGGTTCCTTTCCCTTTTCAATAAGTATCTAATTCTACAAATCCCTTATTTCTCTTCCTGCCCATTACCTTGGCATTTAATTTTAATTCTGCAAAATCAATTGAATATCTACCCTTTTTCAGACATTTTTCAAGGTCAAATTTATATTTTTTATCAAAGTTTTGATCTATGCATAAGAAAAACATTTTATCCCTTGGAATATATACACTGCTCCAAGCTGTCAGTTCCTCTTGCTTTGCCTGTGAAACTATATCCATACAATAATCTGTATCAATTTTTCGATTCTCATCCAGTATGTTTTTTATTTTTTTATCCCTACTATATCTCAAACTATCGGTTGCGGATTGATTCGTCAACATTCTATATTCCCCAACATCTAAGGTGACATTTTCTTCGTATATATTCTCCTCATAAATGCCCACCTTATTGTCGGTATCGGCAAAAAAAAATTGAATCTTTGGAAAACCATATTTTCTCTCATAATCCAATGTGAACTGTTTAATTATATAGAAAGCTTCATCCACCGTACCGGCTCTCTCCAATATGTATTTAAGCATCCCCTGGCAATTTATAACAAGCGGGGTCAATTCTCCCTGTTCTTCCTTAGTAGTAGAAAGTGCCAGAGCAGCTGCCAAAAGGCCTTTCTCATTAATTCCCTCGTATGGCCTATCAATTCCCAATTGTTCAATGGAACAATGCCCTATTGTATTAACACCGTAGCTTCTATATGACGGTTCAAAACATATATTCCCACCGAACTGTACCCAATCAAAACTTCTTCCTACAATCAGGCCTTCCTCTTCACATTTTGCAAATATAGTACACATTTTATTTCCTTCCTTTATATATAATTATTTTAATATATCGCTTTTTTATGACAAACATGCCCCTAATTCCTTACTGTTCATCTCATTTTAAGGAGCCACTGAAGCCTTATTCGGCTTCATCATCGTCTATAATAAACAACTCTTCCACAGTGGTATCTAAAACTTTTGCCAGTTTGATTGCCAATAACAGAGTAGGATTATACTTATTGTTTTCAATAGCATTAATCGTCTGTCTCGAAACATCACATAGATGCGCCAACTCCTCCTGTGTAAGCCCCAAATCCGTTCTTAACTCCCTAATAAGGTTTTTCACTTTTAATCACCATATCTTTTCCTAAAAATTAATAGATTTATTAAATAAAGAATACCAATAATAGATAACAATACAAATGAATTGATGCCCTCAACCTGTTCTTCCCTCAATCCGATATAATAAAATAAATTGATAAACAAAATTCCCACTGTCTCAATGAAAGTCCAATGGCTGGCTTTTAAAATAATAATTTCTTTTCGCTCATCCCCCGTTTTAAAGATAGATATTATCATCCAAATAACTGAAATAACACCCAGCACGAAAAAAATACATGCAAATATTAATTCTATGGATATTTCGGTGTTTTGTACACCCATGGTTTATCCCCCCTAATGTCAAATAACCTTTACATATCAATAATATCACGAATTAAATCATATATCAAGAATGTTTAGCGTTCAGTGTATCCGAAAATATCAAAAAACACTATTTTTATAAAATCCACAAGAAGTACCATACTGTTTCATTATTTGATAACTTGCTTTTAAATCTGCATTTGATTAAAGGGCACCGGCGATTCAATAATGAAAACCAAAAAGTATCATTGAACAACAAATATTGATATGTTAAACTAAAGTCAACATTTTAAAAAGAAACAATTTTCTTGGATTTTAGAATAAAACATATCCTATTACTTGATCGATTAAATTTTACAAACATTAAGGCTGCACGTTATGGCGGACCGGTACCTATTGTAAAAGAAATGTTCAGGCACAATTACCGGAATATATTGAATTAATCAAATAAAAAATGGTTAGGAGTGGAAAAAAGTGAATGAGATACGCTATAAAACAAGAAGAGTATCGGATAGGAATAAAATTGAAACATTTTTGCAGCAGGCCAGAATTGGGCATCTTGGAATGATTGACGGTGAGTCCCCATATGTCGTTCCGCTCAATTTTGTTTGGGTGAACGGGAAAATCTATTTCCACGGAGCTACCGGCGGAAGACGAAACAGAGTTATGGCTGCCAACCCGGAGGTCTGTTTTACAATTTGTGAAGAATATGGAACTGTTGTTGACCCGGTGCCGGCAGATGTAGATACGGCATATATGAGTGTAATGATTTTCGGTAAGGTACGACCCCTCACTGATTTAGACGAATCTACACACATATTGCAGGAGATCGTCAATAAGTATGTACCCGGTTACTATAGCCGGCCATTATCCAAACAGTATGTCGACAAGCTTCGATCATCTGTATTCGGCGGCCCGGTACAAGTATACAAAATCGTTCCAGATCATATCACCGCCAAAGAAAATCCGGTTGAAGAAGGAAAAATACTCAAGCCCTAGGAAATTATATAAAAAATTTTATTGCCGCCCATGATTTTGATCGTGAGCGGCAAATTCTTATGCCAGGTTGATTTCTTTCGCAACACTCCGCATACCCTTTATTGTCTCTTCAATCACTTTGTCTAAATCCATTCCTAACATCTGTGCCCCTTCCGCAATAGTTTCCCTATTTACCCCTGCGGCAAACGCTCTGTCCTTCCATTTTTTCTTCACGGATTTTACTTTCATATCACTTATTCCGGTGGGACGCATTAAAGCAGTAGCATTTATTAACCCCGTCAATTCATCGATGGTATATAACACCTTTTCCATTTTCTCCACGGGTTCTACATCGGTACAAATCTTCCAACCATGGCTTACTATTGCGCGAATGTAGTCTTCAGGCCAATTTTCTTCTGTCAGGATCTTCTCCGTCATCTTGCAGTGCTCTTCTGGATACATTTCATAATCCAAATCATGCACCAACCCTATTATTCCCCATTTTTCTTTATCTTCTTCCCCAAATAATTCTACAAAATGCAACATAACTGCTTCAACAGCCAGGGCATGATATATGAGGCCCTCGCTCTTGTTATATTTTTTTAATAACTCGTATGCTTCTTCCCTATCGGGAATCTTCTTTTCCATTAAAACCCCTCTTTCTTCATTTCATAAGTTCACATTTATGTTTTGATTATAGCATAGTTATGTGGGACAAAGGGGGACGTACCTAATTTGTCACCTTCTTTTTGCCGCCGTCATCTGTCACTCCCTATCTTTGCTTTGATTTGCTGACAATTTAGGTACGTCCCTTCTTGTCTCTTGCTTTTTCTATAATTCTTTTCATTTTGTTAAAATCTTTATGGCCGTCAACTTCTACACCACTACTAATGTCTACTACCTGTGGCCTAACTTTTTTTATTGCCACATCTATATTTTCAGAATTTAAACCCCCGGCTAAAATAATAAACCCATCCTTATTCAAACAGGAAATCAAATCCCAATCAAAGACCTTTCCGGTCCCCCCTTTTTTTCCCTCTATAAAAGTATCTAATAAATAACCATTTACATCGTAATATTTCATGTATTTAAAACTGCTTTTATCTTTAATACTAAAAGATTTCCAAACTTTTTGCTCAAAACCCACAATATCACCAGGTTTTTCATCTCCATGAAACTGCAATACATCCAAATTACAGATTTTTGCTATTTGTTTTATATGTTCTTTATTTTGGTTTACAAATACTCCTACTTTTTTTATGCTTTTATCCAGTTCTTCTATTAACTTTTTTGCTTTATAAGGAGTTACCTGCCTTTTACTTTTTGCAAATACAAAGCCTACATAATCCGGCTTTAATTTGTTAACATAATCTATATCTTCTTCCCTTCTTAAACCACATATTTTTATTTCCATACTGCAACTTCCCCTCTAAGTTCTCTTAACTTCTCGCCTATACATTGTGCTTTCATTAGACTTTCCCCTATAAGAACACCGCTGACACCCAATGATTTTAGATAATCCATGTCCTTTTGTGAATTAATACCGCTTTCACTAATAACTATTTTGTTATTTGGAATAAACTTTATTAAATCCTCCGTGTTCCTTATATCAGTTGTGAAATCTCTCAAATTTCTATTATTAATACCGATAATTTCTGCATCTGTCTCTAATACAATATCTAATTCTTCCTTATTATGTACTTCCACTAAACAGCAAAGTCCCAGCACCTTAGCAATTTTCTGAAAGTCTGTTAATTGTCTTTTAGTTAAAATTGTACTTATTAAAAGGATTGCATCCGTACCTAATACTTTTGATTGATAAATTTGAAAGGAATCTATAATAAAATCTTTTCTTAAAATAGGCAAATTTGTAACCTTCCTAACCTGTTTTAAATATAAATTACTGCCTTTAAAAAACTTATCCTCTGTTAACACAGATATAGCATCTACCTTGTTTTCATCATAAATCCTTGCTATTTGCCGTGGACAGAAATCTTCCTTAATAATACCTTTAGAGGGTGATGCTTTCTTTATCTCCCCAATTATGCTTAATTTATTATCTGTAAAACTTTCTTTGAAATCCCTGCTTGGCTCGGTCAAATATAACCTTTTTATCAATGTTTTAAGGGACATCCTTGCTTTTTCGTCTTTTATCCTTTCCTTTTTATACTCCACAATTTTATTTAAAATCATTGCTTTATCCCCCTACTAAATGAAATAAATTCATTTAACCTTTCTAATGCTAATCCTCTGTCTATAATTTCTTCTGCCATGCATATTCCTTCCTCCAAGGAATTAGCTTGCTTTCCAACATATATGGCCGCACCGGCATTTAGTAAAACGATGTTGCGTTTTGCCCCTTTTTTGCCCTTTAATATATCAATTATAATGTCAGCATTTTTCTTTGGACTGCCCCCTAACAATTCCTCATTCGCGGCAAGGGGTATATTATATTTTCTGGGGTCTATAGTGTAGTTATAAATTTTATCATTTTTAAGCTCTGTGACCTTTGTCTCCCCAGTCACAGTAATCTCGTCTAATCCGTCTAAACCGTGTACTACCATAGCTCTATCCGTTCCTAATCCTTTTAATGTTTTTGCCATTATTTCCGTTAAGGACGGATGAAATACCCCCAAAACTTGGCCCTTCACATTGGCGGGATTAATTAATGGTCCTAAAATATTAAATATAGTTCTCACACCTAACTCCCGCCTTGGTACTGCCGCATATTTCATAGCCCCGTGAAAATTCGGTGCATACACAAATCCTATATTTATGGTCTCTACCGACTGTTCTACCTCTGCCGCGGTTAAATTAATGTTAACCCCCAACACCTCTAACACATCTATACTTCCACATTTACTAGATACAGAACGATTGCCATGTTTAACTACTGTTACTCCTGCAGCAGCAGCCACAAAAGCCGCTACCGTAGAAATATTAAATGTATTTGCGCCATCTCCCCCGGTTCCGCAAGTATCAATAGCATAATGTTTATCAATATTTATTTTTAATGCTTTGTCTTTCAGGATTTTAACACTGCCTATAATTTCATCTACGGTTTCCCCCTTCATCCTCAGGGCCACAAGAAATCCCCCGATTTGGGAAAGGGTTGCTTTACCGGACATTATAATATTCATAACATCCATCATTTCTTGTTCTGTCAGGTGCTCTTTATTAATAATTTTATTCATAATATATTTCACAGCATATAACCTCCACAGCTTTAATAGTTTTTTCTATTTCTATGTTTTTGCAGATATTTTTATAGTTTGCATTAAAGCTTCTAATTTTCTTTCAGTTTCTTCATATTCCTTTTCAGCGTCAGAATAACTGACTATTCCCGCCCCCGATTGTAAATAAGCTTTTTTGTCTTTAAATAAAATACTTCTAATAGTAATACAAGTATCCATATTTCCATTAAAACCAAAATAACCTATCGCACCACCATAAACCCCTCTTTTCTTATTTTCCAGCTCATCTATAATTTCCATTGCTCTGGTCTTTGGAGATCCGGACAAAGTGCCGGCCGGTAAACATGTAATTAAAGCATCATACATATCATAATTTTCTTTTAACTCTCCTGTCACAGTAGATTTAATATGCATTACGTGGGAGCATTTACAAATGTCCATATAGCTTTCTACCTTTACGGTTTCCTTTTTGCTGATGTTTTCAATATCCTCCTTAGCTAAATCTAATAACATTAAATGTTCCGCTACTTCTTTCTCATCATTTAACAGCTCTTTTATAAGTTGTTCATCTTCTTGTAAGGTTTTGCCCCTGGGCCTCGTTCCTGCAATCGGGCAAGTTTTTATACTATTGTTTTTAACTTTTACCATAAGCTCCGGTGATGACCCTATAATTTGGTAATCCCCGGAACCTATATAAAATAAATATGGAGAAGGATTAATGCCTCTTAAATTTCTATATACTTCTAATGGGTTTAGTTCTGTTTGTACTTCTAGTCGCTGTGACAATACCACCTGGGATATTTCTCCTTTTTCTATATACTGTTTTGCCTTATTTACTTTTTCTATGAAACTATTTTTAGTTTCATTGCTGTTATATTTTATATCTAAAAGTCCATATTTCGTTTTTTGTGACGGAATTTTTTTAGTCAAAATTTCTTTTTCTATTCGTTTTATCATTTCTACAGCAGCTTCATAATCTTCCCCATTTTTTCCTTCCGTAGGTGTGTTTACAATTATTGTAATTTTTTGTCTTACATGATCGTACACTATAACCTCTTTTGTTAGAAAAAGATGTAAATCCGGCAAGTTTATATCATCTCTGTTTATGTTGGGAAGATTTCTATAGTTCCTTGCTATGTCATAACCTATATAGCCGACAGCACCACCTGTAAAATCCGGTGAACTTTCTATATAAGGAGCACTATAATTTCCCATTATTTTTTTAACAATCTGCAATGGACTACCTTTCTTTACATATGTTCTGTTATTTTTATCTATAAAAACTTTGTCATCGTAAGCCTTAATTGTTATAAAAGGGTTTCTGCCAATAAAAGAATACCTACCCCGTTTTTCTTCGGTTTCTACGCTTTCTAGTAAATAAATCTTCCCACTGTTTTTTAATTTTTTAAACAATGTTATGGGCGTTTCCATATCCCCTTCTATATCCTTTGAGACTGCTATCATTTTATATTTTTTTCCCAGTTCTTTAAATTGTCGCAATGTTGGATATATCACTATTTTTCCCCCCTAGCAGTACAAAAAAGCACAATATTCTAAATAAGCCAAATAACAAAAAAGCATTTCCTCCCTATAGCTTAGAAGTCAGATATCAGTTTGCCGGTATTCCAGAATTTTAAATTTAAAGCACATATTTTCTTTAAATTTCTCCGGCACTCTGATTTCCTATCTCTAATCACTAATTTAGGGACGAAATGCTTTACATTCCGTGTTGCCACCCTTATTAGATGAGTTATCATTAAATCGACAATAGTCAACGAGCAAGGACCACCTAGAAATGAACAATGCGAATGTTGCCTTTTTGTTCTGTTCCCTGATTTCCGGCTTCTAGTGTGGATTAGGTCATAAAAAAAACATTTCAATCCTACAATA
>JALNXC010000034.1 GCA_023230535.1 Alkaliphilus sp.
GGATTATTGATGAAGCATATGAGAGAACAGAGATGTTATTGACTGAAAATATGGATAGGCTTCATGCCGTGGCCCAAGCACTCTTGATAGCCGAAACTTTGGACGCGGAACAGTTTGAAATGATTTTCAGCGGTGAAGTAATAGTTGAAGAAGAGGATACATTGGAAGATCTTCAAGCGAAGGCGAATAAAATCAAGAAAAACAAACAGGACAGAGTGATCCCGAATGAGGGGATTCAAAAAATTCAGGAAGACAATAGAGACAATAATGGGGAGCAGGAAAAAAACGATAATATAGAAGATAATAAAGAAGAAAAATAAATAATATAAATAATGAAATATTTTAAATAACTTTGGGGGGATAAAAGTACTCCAAAGTTATTTTTATAATATAATCTTTCGGGAGGGGGTCGATATTTGAAAAGTTTTTTGAAAAACTGATTGCAACTGTTAAGAAAAATATATAAAATAGCATATAATAATATAATATAACTGTCTATCTACACATACTCTACTTTAGATGCCTTATTTCGAAAAATAGAGGGGTAAAAAAATATGGCTATAATTTTATTAGATTTATGGGAAGAAAGATTAAATAAAATTAGGAGAGATACGAATGGGAAACAATAAATTAGAAGAACTTCGCAAACGTAGGGCTAAAATCGAAGAAGGGGGAGGTAAAGAAAGAATTGAAGCTCAACATGCAAAAGGCAAGTTGACAGCCAGAGAGAGAATAAACTTGTTATTTGACGAAGGAAGCTTTGTGGAGCTGGATGCCTTTGTAAAAGATAAATGTGTCAGGGTTGGTATGGAAAATGTAGATGCACCGAGTGAAGGCGTTATAACAGGATATGGTTTGGTAGACGGCAGGCCTGTATACGCATATTCTCAGGATTTTACTGTTATGGGCGGTTCACTTGGGGGAGTACATGCGAAAAAGATCTGCAAGGTGCAGGATTTAGCTCTGAGAATGGGAAGCCCCATAGTCGCAATGAATGATTCAGGCGGGGCAAGAATCCAAGAAGGGGTAGGTGCTCTATCCGGATATGGACAAATATTTTATAGGAATACCATAACTTCCGGGGTGGTACCGCAAATATCGGCAGTTATGGGGCCGTGTGCGGGGGGAGCGGTATATTCTCCGGCATTGACGGATTTCGTATTTATGGTGGATCAGACGAGCCAAATGTTCATCACGGGTCCGCAGATCACCAAAGTTGCAACGGGTGAAGAAGTGACCATGGAACAATTAGGGGGAGCCATGATTCACAATGAGACGAGTGGAGTTGCACATTTTGTTGCAGAGGATGAAGAAGCATGTATAGCGGGAATTAAAAAAATACTTTCTTACTTGCCGTCAAACAATTTAGAGACAGCACCGGGGATTGATACTATAACAGATACTGATAAGATAGTTCCGGAATTAGATCAAATTATTCCCGAAAATTCGGAAGAAGAATACGATATGAAAAATTTGATCAAAACGCTTTCCGATGATGGAGACTTCTTCGAGGTTCAACAAAATTATGCTAAAAATATTATTATAGGCTTTGTACGTATAAATGGGCAATCCATAGGCGTTGTTGCAAATCAACCCAGTGTATTGGCAGGTTGTTTAGATATCAATGCTTCCGATAAGGCGGCGAGATTTGTGAGGACGTGTGATTGTTTTAATATTCCGATAGTAACTATAGTAGATGTACCGGGATTTTTACCGGGGACAGAACAAGAACACCGTGGAATTATTCGTCATGGTTCAAAACTGCTCTATGCATATGCCGAGGCAACAGTATTAAAAGTTACCCTGATAGTCAGAAAAGCATACGGCGGTGCATATATAGCCATGTGCAGTAAAGATTTAGGTGCGGATATGGTACTTGCCTGGCCGACGGCGGAAATTGCCGTAATGGGGCCTCAAAGTGCGGCCAATATCATATTCAAAAAAGAAATTGCGGAATCCAAAGATCCACAATCCGCAAGACTCAAAAAAATTGAACAGTATAGAGAAGAGATATCTACACCTTATGTGGCAGCGGAAAAAGGTTTTGTTGATGATATAATAGAGCCGTCCACCACGAAAGTTAGGGTTGCGGATGCTCTCAGAATGTTAGCCGGCAAGAGAAAAACAAGACCGGCCAAAAAACATGGTAATTTACCGCTGTAAGAGGCTCAATATTTTATGGCACACAGCTCATCCGGCATATCGGCACACAGTTCGTCCGGCACACCGGTACACAGACTTTCGACTTCTAAAAGTGAGGTGACAAACAATGAATCTGTTAGAAAAAATGAAATTTTCTATTGATACTATGACTATGGGAGAAAAATTTTTTGCCAGTATACAGGTAACCGTTCTGGGTATTGTTATAGTATTTGCAGCACTGGCTATACTATATTTTGCTATAATTATTATGGAAAAATCAATAAATAATTCACAAAAATCCACGGAAAAAGCTGAATCAAGGCCCAGTATAGATGAGACGGTAGATTTAGATTATGAAGAAGTTGCACATAGAGAAGATGAAAATATTATTGATGATACGGAACTTGTAGCAGTTATTACGGCAGCTATAGCCTCAAGTTTCCATATTCCCATACAGGATGTTGTCATTAAGGGTATAAAACATATACAAGATCCCACACCTATCTGGGCAAAAGTGGGTAGAATAGAACAGATCAATAATATGCTTTAATTATAAAACTTTTGCTTTCAAATACTATAATTTTATTATGGAGGAATCGTATAATGAGAAGATTTAATATAACTGTAAATGGTGTTTCTTATGAAGTGGAAGTGGAAGAAATTTTGGGAGCCGGGTCATCAGATGTAGTTCCTGCACCGGCGTCTAAACCGGTGGCATCCGCACCGGAATCCGCACCGGCAGCTAAGTCGGCACCTGCACAGGTAGCCAAACCGGCTTCGTCCGCAGCAGTTCCCGAAGGTGCTACAACCATAGAAGCACCGATGCCGGGGAATATCTGGAAGGTGGAAGTAGTGGAAGGGCAGGAAGTAAAGGCGGGAGATTTACTTCTGATTTTAGAAGCTATGAAAATGGAAAATGAAATTTTGGCCCCGGTTGACGGAGTCATTGCATCTATTCATGTTGTTCAGGGTGCGGTTGTAAATGGGGGAGATGTTTTAATATCCCTTAAGTAATAAAAGCACCTAAAACAATTGAAAGGAGATGCACAAATGGTCGATATAATTGTAGATTTTTTAGGAGGTATAGGTTTTGTAAGCATGACAGTTGGCCAATTGCTTATGATAGGCGTCTCATGTTTGTTGTTATATCTGGCAATTGCAAAGGGGTTTGAGCCGTTGCTGTTAGTTCCCATAGCCTTTGGTATGTTATTGGCCAACATGCCTTTTGCAGGAATCATGGATGTCGGAACAGCGGATTCCCCGGGGGGGCTGTTACATTACATCTATAATTTTGGAATAAAGCAAGGAATCTTTCCTCCCCTGATCTTTTTGGGTGTGGGGGCAATGACAGATTTTGGCCCATTGATTGCTAATCCAAAGAGTTTATTTTTGGGAGCGGCAGCGCAGTTGGGAATATTTTTTACATTTATCGGCTCAACATTGCTTGGATTTACGGCTAAACAGGCTGCATCTATCGGAATTATAGGTGGGGCGGACGGGCCTACGGCAATATTTTTAACTTCCAAGTTAGCACCCGGTTTATTAGGACCGGTGGCAATCGCAGCCTATTCCTATATGGCACTTGTTCCGATTATTCAACCTCCTATTATGAGGGCACTTACAACTAAGGAAGAGCGAAAGATTAAGATGAAACAGTTGAGGGATGTATCAAAGGTTGAAAAAATTATTTTCCCTATAATGACAACTGTGGTGGTTGCTTTAATAGTACCGAGTGCAACGTCTTTGGTAGGTATGTTGATGTTGGGTAACCTCTTTAAGGAATGCGGTGTAACTGAAAGATTATCTAAGACAGCTCAAAATGAGCTTATAAATATAGTCACTATATTGTTAGGTTTAAGTGTAGGAGCGACAGCCGGTGCGGAACAGTTTTTAAGATCTGAAACAATTAAAATAATCATTCTTGGTGTAGTTGCCTTTGCTGTCGGCACGGCCGGAGGGGTCCTGCTTGGAAAATTGATGAATAAATTATCAGGCGGCAAGGTAAATCCACTCATAGGTTCGGCAGGGGTTTCGGCAGTGCCTATGGCGGCTAGGGTTTCTCAGGTTGTCGGTCAGGAAGAGAACCCGGGTAATTTCTTATTGATGCACGCGATGGGACCGAATGTAGCGGGGGTGATAGGTTCTGCCGTGGCGGCAGGTGTACTGTTATCGCTATTTGGCTAATGGGAGGCGAGAGGTCGGAAATGAGAAGCGGAAAGTTTACAGGAAAATCATGTAAACCAGGCCCGGGCGTCTTCTGAGCAGTAGGGGCGGGCCTATGTGTCCGCCCGAAACAGATTTTTGCTTTGTTCAAGGTGACAATTTTCATACAGATTGATTGTCTCCTTAGTTTTTTGGAGAGTGAAACCATGAGAGACAAAATATTAGGAGAATTATATAAAAATAAAGAAAACTATATATCCGGAG
Organism: Alkaliphilus sp.; assembly: GCA_023230535.1. GTDB lineage: Bacteria > Bacillota > Clostridia > Peptostreptococcales > Natronincolaceae > JAAZJW01. The sequence goes on from JALNXC010000034.1 coordinate 4,570, forward strand.
AGCTATTGGCTGCGGACTTAGGGGTTTCCCGTACGGCAGTATGGAAACATATAAATATATTGAAAGAACAGGGATATAATATAGAAACCGCCCCCGGAAAAGGCTATAGACTTTTAGAAATGGAGGATAAACTTTTACCTGGAGAAATAGAAAATATTCTTTCCAACAAAGTTATAGGTAAACAAATCATCTATTTTGACAGCATCGATTCCACCAACGGTTATGCCAAAAAAAAGATTGACCAACTGAAGGATGGGACTGTTATTTTAGCCGAGAGGCAGACCGCCGGAAGGGGTAGAAGGGGAAGGGGATGGGTCTCTCCCGAAGGGACAGGCATTTGGATGAGTATAGTCTTAAAACCTGATATTCCCCCTAGAGAAGGTATAAAGATGACACAGATAGCAGTAGCGGCAGTATGTAAATCCATCAGGGAATTAACAAAATTGGATGCGTTGATCAAATGGCCCAATGATATTGTTATCAATGGGAAAAAAGTATGCGGCATTTTAACGGAAATGGCGGGAGAGTTGAACAAAATCAATTATATTGTTATAGGCATCGGTATAAATGTAAATGTGAAAGATTTTCCGGAGGAAATAAAAAAACATGCCTCCTCATTGTTTATAGAAGGCAACAAAAAAATAGATAGAAAGATTCTTTTGGTTGATATTCTAAAAAAATTTGAAAATTTGTACGGCGCTTATATGAGGAATTTAAATTTAAATGAGACCCTATCCATCGTTAGGAATTATTCTGCCATATTGGGAAAGAATATAAGAATTATACAGGGCAAATCGGTTAAAATGGCAGGAGCTGTAGATATCAATGATGACGGATTATTATTGGTGGAAACCGAGAACGGCAGCAGGGAACTGATTTCATCCGGTGAGATTTCCATCAGGGGAGAAAAAGGATATATATAAAGATGACAGGGGGACGTTTCGCTTGTCATCTGTTGTCATCTCATGTTCGCCTCGAGAGATGACAAGCGAAACGTCCCCCTGTCATGGAGAGATGACAAGCGAAACGTCCCCCTGTCACTTCCCCTGTCACTTCCCCTGTCATCTTATCGGTTTCTATTGCATTGCAAACCGCATCCTGTTAAAATGTTAATAACAGAACAGCCGGCATCATATTTCGAGTCGGACCGGTTCTAAAAAGCTATAAAATAATAAATTGTCCGGCATCTTATAAGAGCTGGAACGGAGGTGTTTGAATTGATTCAAGGCATGAAGGTATCAACAAAAAAAATAGCAATCACAGGTATGTTAGGTGCATTTTCGGTGGCGTTGAGTATGACCCCAATCGGATATATACCCATACCCTTTTTTGTGGGAGTTGAAGCTACCACTATGCACATACCGGTTATTATCGGTGCTATTTTAGGGGGCCCGGTAGTAGGTACCGTGGTGGGGTTAATATTTGGAGTGAGCAGTTTTTTAAGAGCAGGCACTCCTTTTTTTGCAGATCCCCTGGTATCTATATTCCCCAGACTTTTTATAGGGGTCATAAGTTATTATTCTTACAAAACATTTAAATATCCGGTAGTTGCATCTATCGCGGGTACATTGACCAACACTATCGGGGTGCTGTCTATGATCTATTTGAGAGGTTATTTACCCCTTGCGGCAGTTGTAGGTGTTGCCGGATTAAACGGTACTGCGGAGGTTATAATCTCTTCGATCATAATCTACATAGTGATGAAGGCATTAAAAAATTACAAAGTAGATTAACCAAGAAGGTGAACATATGATTTTAGTTCTTGATGTGGGGAACACCGATATTGTGCTAGGTGTCTATAAGGGCAGGAAATTGATAGATTTTTGGAGAATTTCGACGGATAAAAACAAAACTTCCGATGAATATGGAATGTTGATATATCAGTTTTTCCAATATAATAATTTAAATATCGGCGATATTGAAGATGTCGTAATAGCTTCGGTAGTGCCTAATATTATGTATTCTTTGGAAACGGCGGTAGAAAAATTATTTAATATAGTGCCCTTAACAGTAGGACCCGGCATTAAAACAGGTATAAATATAAAATATGATGACCCGACAGAAGTTGGGGCGGACAGGATAGTCAATGCAATCGGTGCCTACGAAAAATATGGCGGGCCGTTAATAATAGTGGACTTTGGTACTGCAACAACATTCTGTGTTATATCGGAGAAAGGCGAATATTTAGGTGGGGCAATTGCGCCCGGAATTAAAATTTCCAGTGATGTATTATTTGAAAAGGCTGCAAAATTACCCAAGGTAGAGCTTGTCAGACCCAGAAATATAATAGGAAAAAATACCGTAAACAGTATGCAGGCAGGTATAATTTACGGTTATATCGGGTTGGTAGAATATATAGTAAAAAAGATGCAGATGGAGATCAAAGGCGGGCCTGCAAAGGTAATCGCTACGGGCGGGTTTGTAATTTTCATCATCAACGAAACTTCATGTATAGATGTAGTAGACAGGTTTTTATCTTTAGAGGGATTGAATATTATTTATGAGCGCAATAAGGATGAACGATGCGCAAAGCAGCCGTAAGAGTCGATACCTGTGTGCCAAGGGACTTGTCCTTGGCACATTTTGCACAATATTGACACAGGGGGACAGTCCTTTTGTGTTGTTGGAAAGATACAACACAAGAAGAACCGTCCCCGCTGTGTTCGCCCTCTGTGTTTCGCTATGTCCCCCCTCTGCGTTTCGCTATGTCCCCCCTCTGCCCCCAGTAAATATATTACAAAGGTGAAAATATGAAAATAGATGATATAATTTTAGAAAATCCTGTTTTTTTAGCCCCCATGGCGGGGATAACAGACCTTCCTTTCAGGCTCATATGCAAGGGGATGGGCTGTGGGATGGTATATACGGAAATGATAAGTTCCAGGGGATTATACTATAGAGATAAAAAAACTGAAAAATTGTTAAAGATTCATCCTGATGAAAAACCTGTTGCATTGCAGATATTCGGTTCGGATCCCGATGTTATGGCTAAAGCTGCTTATATGCTCAATGAAAGGGAAAATGCAATATTGGATATAAATATGGGATGCCCTACCCCTAAGATAGTTAAAAATAAGGATGGTTGTGCTCTCATGCGGGATATTGAATTAGCCGGGAGGATTGTCAAGGCAGTCGTTAAAGAAAGTATAAAACCCGTCACGGTTAAAATACGCAAGGGTTGGGACGAAAATAACGTCAATGCGGTCGAATTTGCAAAGGTTATGGAACAGAGCGGAGCAAAAGCGATAACTGTTCATGGCAGAATCAGGGAGCAGTTCTATTCGGGCAGGGCTGATTGGGATATTATAAAAGAAGTGAAGGAAGCCGTAACTGTACCCGTGATAGGCAACGGAGACATATTTACGGTAGAGGCCGGAATGAAATTATTAAATGAAATCAGATGTGATGCGATTATGGTTGCCAGAGGAAGCTTGGGCAATCCATGGCTGTTTAAGAGATTGATTCATTACATAAAAACAGGTGACTTGCTTTCGGAGCCTACTCCGGAAGAAAAAATAAATATGGCTTTGAAGCATTTAAATTCAGCAATTGGCTATAAAGGAGAACGCGTTGGAATCATAGAGATGAGAAAACATATTGCATGGTATGTGAAAGGCTTAAAAAATTCTGCAAGTCTCCGTGATCGAATCAATAAAATCGATCATAAAAGTGATTTAGAAAAGGCTTTGACGGAGTATCTTGTTAACGAATATATTATAATTTAAATAACGAAAAGTTTTTAAATGTTCAACATAAAAGAATCGTCAGACTGTGTAATAATTGTTATTGTTATGGAAACCTTATATTTCTGTCATCGGCATATTTCCGGAAAATCCTAATTTTGCAAGAAATGTTGAAAATGTCATTCTGAGAATCGCGAAGAAACTCAAATTTCGTATGCAAATTTCTGCTAAATAATTCAAGTTAAATGATATAATATTAAAAGGTTGAGATTTTATATCGGATGACAATAGACAGTTTTACATAGGGGATGAAAAAAGGTTGTATATAGTATAATCAGAATAGTGGGAGGTTCCATGGTTGGAGGGGAATAATATGGATGAAACCAATAATGTGAAACTGATGGACAGGGATAAATTATTGAAAATTTTTGACTATCTCAATGAGCGTTTAAAAGAGAATCAATTACAGCTGGAAATCACGGTTTATGGTGGTTCTATAATGACCATGGTTTATGATAACAGGCCGGCTACTAAAGACATAGATTGTGTATTCGGTAAGACTGATTTAAAATTATTAGATAATATATTAGAACTTGTTAAATTTACTTTCAATCTTTCTGATGATTGGATAAATGAAGAGATTAAAGAACCATTAAAGTCTCTCTTAAAAGAGGATAAGGATATTTATAGGGTGTATTCTAATTTAAAAATATTAAAACCGAAGGCCGAGCAATTGCTCGCCATGAAGGTGTTGGCTGCCAGGCCGGAACCGGCTAAGGATTTTATAGACGCTTATATATTGTGTAAAGATTTAGGTATTACAACCAGAA
>JALNXC010000035.1 GCA_023230535.1 Alkaliphilus sp.
ATTGTAGGGGTATTACAAATGTATAAAAATATTGATAAATAGATTAGAATATGATATTATATAAAAAAGAATATATCTCCGAACCTAATATTTCTATAGATACATATCCATGAAATGTAGGTCGCCAGGGTGTAATTAGAAATGATTATGCCTCCCATTGTGGAAAGGAGAATGCTGGTGATGAAACAAAACAGCTCTACCTGCAATGGTAGAGTTTTTTTATTGCATGATGTCGGCAATGATTGAATTCTTCTATTAAAAAAATCAAATCAGAGGAGGAAAACAATGAAATTGTATAAAAATAAATTTAATATGATTGTAATTTTAATAGTTATAATTTTGGCATTGGTTGGTTGTGGTCAATCTGTCGAGTCAAACGATGATTCATCAGATTCGGATAATAAGACATCAACTGTGGACGATACTACCGAAAGTATAATTTTAGCAGGTATAGGAGGTGGAGATATCAAGATAACCATAGATGAAATTAAAGAATTAAAAAAAGTCAATGAGGATGTAATTTCACTGAGTTCCAGCGGTGAAGAAACCGAATTAAATATTTCAGGGGGTTTATTAGAAGAATTGTTGATAAAACATAATGTATCTCAAACAGAATTAGACGGTATAAGAATTACTGCAACTGACGGGTATTCAATGGAAATACCTTCTGAAATATTAAAAAACAGGGATATAGTACTTACCTATGAAGTGGAAGGCGAACCCCTGTTAAAAGAAGATGAACCCTTAAGGATTGTAATACCGGAAGAAAGAGCTATGTATTGGGTGAGAAGCGTGTCTAAAATCGAAGTAGTAGAAAAGAAAACAGCAGCAGGTAAACAGGTGGAAAAGGTGTTGATATTTGATGCTGCCATATCAAATTTAGATAAGCAGGATTATGAGTATTATGAAGATTTAGATAAAGCTATTAAAATAGATGATTTATTGAGTGAATTTGTTCCGGAAGGCAAAGAACAGGTCTTTATTAAGGCATCGGATGGGCTTCAAAGAAATGAAACAAGAGAGACATTTAAGGACGCTTTTATAAAGATTACCGGTGAGAATAGTCCTATGTTTTTATCTCCGGATCTGCCCGAAGGAATGCACGTAAAAGGCATACTATGGTTCAGTTCGGAGAAGGTCGCTTTTTTAACTATGGACAAGGCATTAGGAGTGTATAGTAAATTAATTCAAGAAGATATAGAGGGGATACCATTAAAAGAAGTATTGGAAGATATAGATTTAAAACAGGGAGATATTTATACATTTACGGCAAGCGACGGGTACAACATTGAAATATCAAAAAATGACATAAATAAAGGCATATTATATAAGGCAGACGATGGGAGTACTAGGGTCGGTTTTGAGGGGTTGCCCAAGAACACTACGGTTAGGGATCTTTTATCAATAGGAGTAAAATAGTATAAAGGGTGGATGGGAAACTTGCGGCCCGGGAATATTCTTAAAATCAAAGTCAGCAAATAATTGGAGGGGACTCAATGTTTAGAAGGCTTATTAGAAAATTTTCTGTATTTCATCTTATCATAATAGCTCTGATGGCTACCTTAGGTATAGCGACAAAACCTATTATAGTTCCTTTAGTTCATATTATTACGGGGCCCTTATATATCCCCGGAGGGGCTATTGCGGGGGGGCTTTATATGATATGGATTGTATTGGGAGTAGGCCTAATTAATAAAATAGGCGTAGCTACCGTTATAGCGGCGGTACAGGCTATAATGGTGGTAAGTCTCGGTATGTCGGGTAGTCATGGTATAATGAGTTTTTTAACATATATTGTACCCGGATTAGCGGTAGATGTACTTCTTATATTGATAAAGTATCGCAGTCCAAGTTTGGGTAATCTTTTTTTATGCGGGGTGGCGGCAAATTTAAGCGGGACTTTTCTTGTAAATGTAATTTTTTTTAGGCTGCCCATCATACCTTTAATTTTAGTTCTTTCCAGTGCCGCTCTATCGGGAGGAGTGGGGGGTATAATAGCTTATACAATAATCAATAAACTGGAACAACAGGGTATTCTGACAAATTTGATGTCGCGGGGCGATGTAGTTGGACAATAAGAGGGGGATGAATAATGAGTAAAAAAACAATTTTTGTTGTAATAGCTATACTGGTTATAATAGTAGGTATCTTTGCATATTTAAACAGCGGTTATATCAAGGATAAAAAAGGAATGCATATAAATGCAGAGATAATTGTAAAAGAAGGCGATAAAGAAATTTTGCTTACATTTAACGAGATTAAAGAATTAGGGGAAGAGGAATTTAAAGCCAATCTAAAATCCGGTGGAAATCCGGCGGAAGAACATAACTATACGGGCGTACCTTTAAAAAATGTAATAAAAAAGATGGCCACTGATGTTGAAAATAAAGCCCAAGTGATAGTCAGGGCTGTAGATGGATTTACCTCTGCTTACAATATGAGTGAGGTTTTAGAAGATAATAATATGTATCTTGTGTATATGATGGATGATGAGCCGCTCAAAAGCAGGGAAGACGGAGGAGATGGGCCTTATCAAATTATAGTTAGAAAGGATCAATTTAGCCAGAGATGGGCTAAATATGTTTTGGAGATAGAATTACAATGATTTATCCCATAGAAATTAACAATTTACATTATAAATATGAAAAAGATGCCAGGGAAATATTAAATGGAGCAAACCTTAAGGTGGCAAAAGGTGAGACGGTAGCAATAGTAGGTTTAAGCGGCAGTGGGAAGAGCACATTGATATATAATATATGTGGTATAATTCCTCATATTTACAGGGGGGAAGCGAAAGGGCAGGTTAAAATTTGGGGTAAGGACATATTGGATATGAAGTTATCGGAAATATCTACGAAGGTAGGAATAGTATTTCAGGATCCGGATACTCAGCTCTTTTCTCCTACGGTTGAAGATGAAATAGCATTTGGTCCGGAAAATTTATGTATTGCAAGAGAGCAAATAGGTTTAAGGATTAAAAAGGTGTTGGAAACGGTCAATATGGAGGAGTATAGATTGGAAAACCCCGGCAATTTATCAGGCGGGCAGAAGCAATTAATAGCCATAGCTTCCGTTCTTGCTATGGAAACAGAAATATTGCTGTTTGATGAAATATTGTCTCAAGTAGATAAAGAGGGCAGAATAAAAATTAGAGAAGTTATAAAAGGATTAAAAGAAGAGGGAAAAACAATAATTTTAATAGAACACGATTTAAACAATCTTCAAATTGCCGATAGAGTTTTACAATTAAAGGATGGTAAATTAGAAGAGTTCAAGGCTGGTGACATTATTGGGCTCCATAGAACTTAAAAATTTGAGTTTTGGATATGTAAAAGGCAAAGAAATTATAAAAAATATAAATGTGAATATAGATACTGAAGCTATAACCTGCATAGTAGGCCCTAATGGAAGCGGTAAAACTACCTTAGGCAAATTGATGGTGGGAATACTGAAACCCGGTTCAGGTGAAATATATTTGTTTGGTGAAAATATGGCCAAGATGTCTTTGGGGCAGATTGGTAAAAAAATAGGTTATTTATTTCAAAATCCGGAAAAACAGTTTTTTTCCAATACGGTGGAGGATGAAATTAAATTTATTCTTGAAATTAAGGGTTTAAATAAGGAATATATAGAAGAGAAGGTAAAATCATTACTCAATTTGTTTCAATTGAATCATATAAGGACTTCGTTTCCTCTCAAATTGAGCCAGGGAGAAAAACAGCGTCTTGCTCTTGCAGCTATCTTAGCCAATGAACCCGAATATTTGATATTAGACGAACCTACTAAAGGGTTGGACATAGGGCTGCGAAATTCCTTAATTCAAATATTAAAGAATCTTTATGATAAGGGAATAGGGATGACGGTTATGACTCATGATTATACCTTTATCAATCAAGTTTCCGATCGTATTTTAACAATGTATAGGGGTGAAATAGTTGAGGACAAAAGAAATGAATATTGATCCCAGAACAAAATTAATAATTGTCTTGTGTTTATCTACACTTGCTATATTTATTAAGGACATATTGTTTTTGAGCGGAATATTGCTGATAACTATAATGATTTCTTTATTTTTCAAGGTGAATATATTGCAGGTTCTGAGAGAAATAAAAAGACTGTTATATGTGCTTTTAGCCATTGCAGTAATACAGAGTGTATTTTCTACGGACGGCCAAGTATTGATTGGACTGGGGAAATTAACTATTCTCACTACTGTTGGGGTTCAAAAGGGTTTAGAATTTATCATCAGAATTATGATAATAATTTCATCCGCAACTATAATTACCACCTCAAATTCAAGAGAAATAATACAGGGATTAGTTCAATGGAGACTGCCTTATGAAGTTGCTTTTATGGTATCAATCGGGATCAGATTTTTGCCGATATTGAGAGAGGAAATAAAAGATTCGATAGTTGCAATTCAGTTGAGAGGTATAGAAATAAAGAAAACACCCCTAAAGAAAAAGTTGTATATATATTCTTATCTTTTTACGCCAATTCTTGTAAGCACTATAATAAAGGCACAAAAATTGTCTATGTCCGTAGAGATGAGAGGTTTTAGAGCTTATGAACGGAGAACAAGCTATATGGTTTTAAGAATGTCCTATGTTGATTATTTGATTATATTTTTTAGCTTTTTATGTGCGACTACGTTAGCGCATTTATATATAGATCAATCTGTTTTAACTCTCAGTTCTTTAAAGAGAATGTCTTATTTCGTTTATAATTCTATCAGGCTAAGAAAATTTTTATAAAAACCACTACAAATAGGGGGACGAATACAATGAAAGTTTTATCTATAGTAGGTGAAGCCGGGACAGGTAAAACTACAACTGTAGAAAATATAATAAGAGAATTGAGGAGAAGAAGATATACGGTAGGTTTCGTTAAAGAAATTCATTCCGAAAAATTTATCGTCGATATGGAAGGGTTAGATATGAGTGGATATGAAAAAGCCGGTTCGCAACTCATAACTCTCAGAGATACCCGTAAGACAGGTATATTATTTCGAGAAAAAATCAGCATGGATGAGTTATTAAGATTTTATGATCATGATTTTGTAATTTTAGAAAATATCACCGATGTCAATGCTCCAAGAATAATAACGGCTGTTGACGAAGGAGGTATAGATAATAGATACGATGAATTAGTTTTTTGTGTATCCGGTATAATATCCGGCGTTAGGGATGAGTATAACGGATTGCCTATAATCAGTTCCACAGACAATATAAAAAAAATAGTAGATTTGATAGAAGAGAAAGTATACGGCAGATTGCCGGATTTCCCCATAGAATGCTGTGATGCATGTGGCTTTGGTTGTAGGGGATTAGGTTCAAAGATATTAAAAGGGGAGGCAAAGCGGGAGGATTGTAAAATACTGAATACAAAAGTAAGGCTCTTTGTAAATAATGATGAAATCCAAATCGTACCTTTTGTAAAAAACATACTCTCGAATGCTGTGTTGGGGGTTGTAAGGGAGTTGGAAGGTTATAAAGAGGGTAAAGAAATAAAAGTAATAATAAATTCGGGCCCTGATTTAAGCACAACATAATTAAAAATATAATAAAATATCCATCTTTGTATGCCTTAATCACAGTATAAAACAAATAAGGTTATGCACCTATGTTGCGGGCGCATAACCTTATTTTTATTTGGTCAGTGATTATTTTGCGATTCTATAATATTAATACCATTATGTTCATTATAATTACCGCCCATTTCTCCATCATCTATCGACCAATCAGGAAAAGAATTTTCAAAACCATCCGTTAAAGGATTATAGTATTCGGTCGGCATTTCATAAACATAATCCAATGGTGTTATACCCCCGTTTTCAGACGGATAATATGGTATGGGCCTTTTTACTAAAACCTTTGATTCCAATTGCCAGGGCGGAACTAAATCCGTAGCTAATTTACCCGATGGTATATGAATATTTGCACGCATATGAGCATCACATTTTTCCGTAGGTTCCGTGCCCTTTATAAATATTTCAGTTCTTACAGTACTGCCTCTCGGGTCTAAAGAGCAGGATTCCGAAGGGAGTTTGCCGGAAATAGTACATACATCAACTTTGACTATATCACTCGGCATTTCAAAATCTTTAAAATCAAAACCTTCATGGACCCTTTTCATTATTTTGCCCCATAAGGCTGCTGCGGCCGAACTGCCTGAATCTAGGCTTACAGGCTGATCGGAACCAATCCATACGGAAGCAGAATAATAAGGTGTATAACCTATAAACCAAGCATCTTTTCGATCATCTGTCGTGCCTGTTTTACCGGCCACGGGTATATTACCAATATTAGCTTTTCCTCCGGTGCCCCTGGATGATGTGACTACCCCGCGAAGCATATCGGTTACAATATATGCTACCTGGGGCGTCACTACCCGATGTTGTTCAGGTGTGTTTTCAAAAATAAGATTATCATGTCTATCGTATATTGAGGTAAATGTAATCGGTTTAATATATGTTCCTTTATTAGCCAGTACATTGAAAGCGGCGTTCATCTCCAACGGACTGACCCCCCTCGTCATTCCGCCCAAGGCAGTAGATAATGTTTCATCCGTATATTTCTTGCCGTTTATAATCAAAGGGGTTTCTCCGGTATGAACGGTGGTTATACCCATCTTTTTCATATAGCTCAGCATTGTGTTTATTGAATCACTTTTATTCGCGGCCAACATGCTTCCCAGTTTAACGGCAACCAGGTTGCTGGAACGTTCTAAGGCTTCACGTAGCGTAATAAGGCCCCGATATCCCCCGTTTAAATATAGATTTTTAGGCCAGGGCGTGTTAGGGGTGGATTTATTGAAATAGCCCGGTACGTCATCAACTACACTTGATGTGGTAAACCCACGATCAATGGCCGGAGTATAAACAGCTATCGGCTTGATGGATGAACCGGGTTGCCGGGGGCTCAAAGCCCTATTAAATATTTTTTGCCCCGAAATCATACGTCCGCCTATTATAGCTTTGATTTCTCCCGTCCTATGATCACTGATTACCATAGCGGATTGTGGTTGGATCTGTCCCTTATCATCTATTAAATTTTTTTGTTCGTCTTCGGAAAAACCTTCTTTTTTTAATAGGGTAGTCTTGTCGGAACTTTTTATTTTAGGAAAATTATTCGAATCAGCATATTCCTCTTCTAATATTTTTTGAAGTTTTGTATTTAATGTACTGTTAATTCTAAGCCCACCGGAATAAAGCATATTATTGGCTTCATCATTAGAATATCCGTGTTCTTCAAGGGCACTTATAACATCCTTTTTTACCAGATCACCGAAATATGAGGAAATATTTTCGGTTATTGAACGATTAGGTTTTAGGCTGGATTTAACATCTTCCTGTAATGCCAGGTTATATTGGGTTTCTGTAATGTAACCTAATCTTTTCATTGAATTAAGCACTAATTTTTGTCTTGTAATTGTGTATTCGTCAATTTTTTCGTTCATAACTATGGTGTATACAGGATCCGAGTCGTCCAATATAATATGATGTTCCTCAACATCGGCTTTTTCCAATGTTATAATCGGCGTATTTCTGGAGGGATATTTTGTAATAGCCGCAATCAATGCCGATTCTGCAATAGTGAGTTCTTTGGCATCCTTAGAAAAATACACTTGTGATGCGGCCTGTACTCCATAAGCGCTGCTTCCCAGATAGATCGTGTTTAAATATGTTTCCAAAATCTGTTCCTTTGATAGTTGTTTATCTAACATTATGCCATAGTAGGCATCTTTTATTTTTCTGGTATAACGTTTGTCGGCACGATTAAGGTATAAATTTATAGCTAATTGCTGGTTAATTGTACTGGCACCTTGTTTAGAACCGGTACGTAGGTTTGTCCAAAATGCACCGAAGATACGTTTAATATCTATACCTTTATGAGTCCAGAATCGTTCATCTTCAATGGCTACAAAGGCATCCTTCAAATGTTTAGGCATTTCGGCATAATCTATTATGACCCTAAAATTATTGGATTCAATTTGTTCAATCACTTGACCTTCGGAATCTAAAATAAAAGAACTCTGGTCCAACATTTCATATATATTTGAAGCATCAATGGGTTCTGCGGTTTTTATGACACTCATAGCTATGCCCGCAGTGGCACCGGCACCGATAAAACCAATCAATATAATCGTGACCAATAATATTTTAATAACACCCATTTTTCTTTTTTTCTTATTTTTTTTATTTTGTCCTTGAGACTTTTTTTCCGACATCAGAGAACACCTCCGTAAATAGAAAAACAAACAAATCAAAGGAAAAAATTTTTGAACCTGTAATATTATAATCTAAAACAACATTATAAATATAACATAAACGTATTAATATTACAATTATATCATAGTTTATGTAAACTATACATTATGTTTTGATTACAACAATACTATTAAATGAGGAACATATTGTTAAATATTCTATAAGAAATATAATCAAGCACAACATGTATATGGCATTATATAATAATATAGAGGGTGATATATTTGGGTATCATTAAAGTCAAAAAAAAGGGTTATATAAAATTTAGAATTATATTGATTATAGTTATAATTGTTTTAGTTTTAGGTAGTTATTTTATATACCTGGACAGAAAAGTGGTGCCTTTGGTACTGGCCCTCGGGGAGCTGAAGTCACAAGAAATGATTACAAGAACCATCAACGAATCTATACATACAGTATTAAAACAAGATATGAGGTATCAAGATTTAATCTCTGTAAAAGAGGATTCCGAGGGGAATATAGTCATGATGCAGGCAGATACGTTTTTAATGAACAGGATAGCAGCGGATGTCGCATTGACCATTCAAGATTATTTTAAACATACTAAAAGTTCTACCGAGCGGATACCTTTGGGTAATATTTTAGGAAGCCAATTTTTTGCACATTGTGGGCCTAAGATAAGGTTAACCATAGCACCA
>JALNXC010000036.1 GCA_023230535.1 Alkaliphilus sp.
AAATTTAATATTTTTTTAGGCTGCTGAAAATTTGATATTTTAACTATCATTACTATCATCAATAAGAAAACCGAAATAATAGTCTTAATAATCGTTTTTTTTAACCAGTTATCATAGTTTTTAATGTTAATAAAAGTGTTCCCCTTTTTAAATGCGCTATTAGACAGGCCCCTACTGCTTCTTCGCGTAATCATATGCTATATCATCCTTTTTATTTTTACTTTAGTATAATATATTGATTACGTAATAGTTTTATTACTATAGATAAAAAATTCAACAAGATAATAGACGAGCAAACAAATTTGAATTGCACCATGGGCGCTCTTTTTTATATTTCTATAAAGTAAATTAAAGTTGAAAGGCCATGAATACAATAATGGCTTGAAAATCAATATTTAACGGGCAAGCAGAGCTTGCCCGTTTTTAAGAAATATTGATTTGTATATATACCTGATATATGTAATTTATAATATATTAAAGACTGCGTTCCTTCATTTTCTTAATGGGAATATTAGCTACTAAAGCTGAAATATTTGAGTTATTACTCCCTTTTCTTGTTTTTGTTAATTTAATATCTAAGCCTTCTTCATCTATTTCCATATAATCGGAAATAACCTTAATTATATCTCCTTTGACCATTTCTAAAAAACGAGGCGAACAATTTGTCCGATCATGAACTAAAACTAATTTGAGCCTCTCCTTTGCTACGTTTTTACTTGTTCCGGAACCCCGATTAAAAAATTTTAAAAAATCCATATTCCTTCTCCCTCCCCTTTACATTTATTTAGCTAAACCAAATATCTTTTTTAATTTACTCATAAACCCTTCTTCGCTTTCCATATTTATAAAAGGGACATTTTCTCCAATAATCCTTCTGGTTATATTTTTAAATGCTTGCCCGGCCAATGCGGTTTGATTTGCAACCACCGGCTCTCCTTTATTAGCAGAAATCACTATTGCTTCATCATCGGGTATCACGCCTAATAGATCAATAGCCAAAATATCAATCATATCATCAATGTCCATCATATCCCCCCTTTTAACCATATCAATTCTAATACGATTAATAATTAAGATAGGATTTCTTATTTCGGACGCCTCCAATAATCCTATGATTCTATCCGCGTCCCTTACCGCCGATATTTCCGGTGTTGTCACCACAATAGCGCGATCTGCCCCTGCAATTGCATTTTTAAATCCTTGCTCTATACCGGCGGGACAATCAATTAAAACATAATCAAAGTTCTCTTTCAATTCTAATGTAAGTTTTTGCATCTGTTCTATAGTAACGGCACTTTTATCCTTAGTTTGGGCTGCCGGCAATAAATATAATTCACTGTATCTTTTATCCTTTATTAAACCTTGTTTTAATCTGCAAACATTTTTAACTATATCGACAATATCATAAACGATTCTATTTTCCAGTCCCATGACCACATCTAAATTTCTAAGTCCAATATCCGCATCTACCACAACAACTTTATACCCCAGCTCAGCCAACCCGGTTCCTATGTTAGCAGTAGCCGTTGTCTTGCCAACACCCCCCTTTCCGGATGTTATTACAATAACTTCGCCCATAAATCCTTCCCCCTATCCTGTGTATACTTTAACAATTTTATTATTAATTTAATATTTATTTCCTGTTTAAATATGGCTCAATGTACACCATATTACCTTTTACCTTAGCTAATTCCGGGATCTTTGGTTTCTCATAATGACCATCCGGTGCCCTAGTTATAACATCCGAAATCCTCAGTTGTGTAGGATCTAAATAAAATGCCGCTACGCAAGCATCCCTGTTGCCGTTTGAACCCGCATGTGCAACTCCACGCAGGCTACCCATGACAATAATGTTACCATAGGCTGTTATATGTGCCCCTGGATTAACATCCCCTAAAATAACTACATTTCCATCATAATTTATATTTTGCCCCGACCTTATGGTACCTTGTACAAATTTTGTCTTGCCCTCTGTTATTCCGGTAAATACAGTTTCCATCTGCTCGGATTTATTCAGAATGTCCCTTTCGTCTTGATTTAAAACATATATTTTATATCTTGTCGCCATAAATACTTCCAGTTCTTTTTTTTGTTCGGCGGTCAGAGTATCACAGTGTATATCAAAAATTTTAGCACCCTTAAAAAAATATTTTGCTTTTTCAATCTTATCAATCAGCTGTTGTTTTATAATCTCGAAATCCTGCTGAGGCTTAATATAAATCAAAATTCCGTTTTTAGTACCTTTGAATTCTATTATGTTCTCTCGAACCATGCTATTCCCTCCAGCAACATATTGCCTATATTAATAAATTCTTCACAGACTGCATAACTCCTTCTTTACACACCAAAAAACCGATAGACATTAATATCTATTTTTCTAAATAAATCTACATTAACCAAGACTTAGTTAACTAATTTTCGGTTTTTACTGTAACAATCTATTATCAACATTGAAATCCTCATTATCGTCAGTTTCATTTAAACCCATATATTCGGCTACAATTTCTCTAAATATAGGAGCCCCGTAACCTCCCGAACCGCCTTGTGGAATAAGGATTGCAATTGCAATCTGTGGGTCTTCATAAGGTGCAAAGCCCGTAAACCAAGTAAAACTGTCATAATCCGGCTTAAACTGATCTATATCCTTATCTTTAATTCTAGGATTTATCTGCTTTATGGCCTCTCTCATGACAAAGGCCTCATCCATATATTTTGCACTGTTTTTGTTTGCGCTCATTAATTGCATCATTTTCTCTTCTACTTGCTTTGCCGAAATTCCAAATTTCGATAAATGTGTTTTTAAATATTCTACTTCATCTACAGGAGGAATTTTACCGGATTTTTGTGCCGTACCTGTCTTAACCGCTACATTTACAGGTAATTTTTCAAAAGTCTGCCTGGTTGATCCTATTGTCGCGACCTGGTTCATACCGGTTTTTACTATGTCTAAATTATTATAATTTTTTAACTCAATTCTTTCTATCAATTCCGGAGGATACTCCTCAATTTTCCCATCCTTAGTTGATTTGGATTTGTTGACAATACCGACATCATATTTATATCCTCCATTAGCCAAAATGGCCATAAAATTTGCCATCTGAATCGGAGTATATGCATGTTGACCCTGACCGATAGCAAAGTTCATAGTATCGGCCACACCCCACTTTGCCTGATTAAAATAGCTATACTTGGCCGCATCTGTATATATAGCCGCTTTTTCCCTTTTAATCCCTAATTCTAACATCCGCCTTTCAATGGTTGCTCTAGACGGATTTTCTTCCGTCCAACTCACAATTTTCTCTATCGCATTTTTTAAACTCTCTGCATCCGGTGTAATCTTCTCCGGATCCAAATCCTCTACACTCATTTGACTATTTAAATAATTTCTCAGCATTGCCTTAACCGTTGCCAGTTTTCTCTCTGAGCTGGGAACGCCCCCCGATTTTTCTTTTGGAATATCTATCTCTATGCCTGTACGATCATTCAACCCGAATTTTTTAGCATAATCTGTCAATATTTGAGGAGTCATATTGATTGGAAGAGATTTCCCCGCTCCATAATCATATCCGTTAGCTATGGAATAGAAGTAATAGTTATTAGAATCCCTTATGGCCTCAATTAAGTTTTGGTAACCCATGGTCCTTCCACTCTGGTTCCATAACCAGTTACCAAAAGAATGCCCTCCGATTCTAATAAAACCCTTATCTAAAATTTTATAATTGGGATTAAGTCCCTGCTCCAGAGCAGTAACGGCAACAAGCATTTTAAAAGTGGAACCGGGCTCTACCGCCGTACTCAGGGCCATATTCATCAAGGGCCTGGGTGATAACATATCTCTTTCGTTTTCCGGCATCAGGCTTTGCCAATCCGATGAACTTATCCCGGTAGCAAAAAGATTGGGATCATAAGCCGGATAACTAACTAATGCCAGAATCTTACCGGTTTTAACATCTGTCACCACAACAGCACCCGATTTTGCATTTGCCATAACTCCTCTGGTGCCGGTGCCTGAAAAGTCATTTTCCCCCCACCTGGTTTCATAAATCCCGCCGGTTTGAATAGCCTCCAAAACATCCTTCAGCACTTCCTCCGTCTTTTTCTGCAAATTTGCATCTATCGTCAAATACAGGGTCCCCCCGGGCACCGGTTCCTCTTTTTCCAAAACCTCCACTAATCTGCCTCTGGAATCCACTATCACTTTTTGATACCCGTCTATTCCCTTCAATGTCTCTTCAAATTTATGTTCAAGACCTGTTTTGCCTATAATATCATCGGGCAAGTATTTTAGTTCCTTAATATATTTATCTATTTCATGTTGCTGTGCAATCTTGCCTAAATACCCTAATATATGAGCAGCCAACTCTCCTTCCGGATAATATCTGATTGATTCTACGACTATACTTATCCCCGGTAATTCTAAGATGCCCTCTTCTATCTTGGCTACGGACTGCGGTGAAATATCCTGTGCTATTTTTACCGGATTATACTGTAAATAGCCGCTGCTCCTTATTTGTTGACGTACCACCATTATCTTTCTGGCCTCTTCAGGAGAATAATCATCAGATATTTCATAACTTTCCCTGATCTCATTAAATACGTCTATAGCCTCCACATCATAACTTTTGAATCCATAGCTTTTGAGCCAGTCCTCTTTTTTTAATGTATCCGTATATTCCCATCTTGTATCCTCTTTTATGGATATGGGTATAGTTAAACCCGGTATCTTTAATAATTCAAGTTGAGCTTCCACCGGATCTTCTATATTTATATCGTATCTTTCCTTTAAAATTTCAAAGGCCTCCTTACCATCCTTAACACCCAATAATCCGTAAGTTTCTTTCCAGTTAGCCAGCTCCATATCATAGGTAAAGATATATTCTCCGGTTTCTGTCATTATAATTGGAAATTCGTCCGTATACTTATCACCATTTTGCTCTAATATATTTATTAACTTCAACGCTACCATATTCATCTTCTCACTGTCTATTTCATTTCTCATAATTTGCACAGTAAAGCTGGGACGGCTGCCGGCTAACAGTCTACCATATTTATCCCTTATTTCACCTCTCGGGGCACCCAAGGGAATATTTTTAAAAATTCGATTTTCAGCCTGCTCCCTATAATTTTGCCCTTCGACTATCATCAAAGCCGCTAATCTTAGAATTATAATGACAATAATTACAGCAAATGCCAAGAGGATTATGTTATACCTGTCTTTTAATTTTTTAAACAACAATTATATCACTCCAATTAATACCCCTTTTTTATTAAACCTGATTTAAATAATTTTGATATATAATAATGAATGATGAGAGAAATAATAGAATTATATATTACTTCTATTATCAATATTTTTTTTATTATATTTAATAATTCTATTCTATATCCTAATAAAAATATCAACAAAAGATTTATCGCTTCGTAAATTATCGTTGTCAACGCAGTAAAAATAAATGGAATAAGTAAATTTTCCTTAAATATTTTTTGGTCCATAAGTCCGATTAAATATCCAACAATCATAAATACTAATGCATTTAAACCGATTGTACGTCCAAAGATAATATCCTGTAAAATGCCTACAAAAAACCCTATAATAGCTCCCCTGTTTCTACCACTGTATATAGCAAAAGATATGACAAGAATCAATGCGATATTCGGAGCCACACCATATATTTCAATCTGCTGAAATAATGTGGATTGCAATATTAAATTAAATAAAATAATTAAGCTAATTATAATCGTCCCCACTGTCGGTTGCCCCTTTTTTGCTAATAAAGTTGTACCGGTTCCATTATTACTACCTTAGTTATTCTCTTAAAGTTAACCGCAGGTTCTACTTTGATTGTTTTTAATAGATGATCACTGGATTTATCCACTTCGATAATTTCGCCTATTATAATTCCTTCCGGATAGGTACCCAACCCCGAAGTAACTATTTTGTCACCTACAATTATATCCGCCAGGGGATCAAACAAATATCCGGTTATTTCATTGGTAATACTCCCCGTAACTATACCTTGCAAATTACTGTCCCTCATTATTTGAAAACTGACAGAGCTGTTATTATCTATGATAGAAATGACCTTTGACCAATTACCTCCAACCTCATAAACTTTTCCAACAAGACCATTGGAATCAAATATTATACTATCTTTTTTGACACCCTGTTTTTCACCGGCATTAACTGTAAATATATTAAACCAGTTGCCGGGACCTTTCCCTATTATACCGGCAGAAATAATATCATATTTGTTATCATCTTCTATATAATTTAAAGCATATTTTAAAGCTTTTAATTCCTCCAATTCGCTCCTTGTCATGTTTAATCTTAAAACCTCTTGTTGTAATGATTCCACTTCTTTTTTTAAGTTCTCATTTTCAACCTTCAGGTTAGCCATATCAGCTATAGAACCGATGCCTTGTTTTATGCCATTAACGCCCCTGCTGATAACATTTTGAACGGGTGTTATAATATTCCCGATCCACTTTTCTATAAATGTAATATTTTCTCTCTGTTTAGATGTAATTCCTATCATTATAATGAGAATGATAGCGACAATTGCCACTATCATTGCTGATCTGCTCTTCCATTTATTTTTTAATCTGTTTCTGGGCATTTATATCACCAACTTATCCTAATTTTTTAGGCCTTATTAAAACCTTCCTTAGGGTATCTATTTCTTCTATTGTTTTTCCGGTGCCCATTACCACACAATCTAAAGGGCCTTCAGCAATTTGCACGGGCATTCCGGTTTCTTTTATTACCAGTTTATCCAATCCGTCCAATAGGGCCCCGCCGCCCGTAAGCATTATTCCTATTTCCATGATATCGGCCGCAAGTTCCGGAGGAGTTTTTTCCAATGTATATTTAATGGCCTCAACAATTTGACTGACGGGTTCTCTCAACGCTTCCATTATTTCGACCGATGTTATTTCTAAAGTCTTAGGCAATCCTGAAACCAAATCCCTACCTCTGACAAGCATTTTTTCTTCTTTTGCTTTCAGAGATGCGGATCCGATTGTTACCTTCACTTCCTCGGCAGTTCTTTCACCGATCATCAGATTATATTCTTTTTTTATATATTGAACAATAGATTCATCCAGTTCGTCTCCGCCGATTCTGATGGATTTAGCAGTTACAATACCTCCAAGAGAGATAACGGCAACCTCCGTAGTCCCTCCTCCAACATCTACAACCATACTGCCGGTGGGTTCTTCAACAGGTAACCCCGCGCCTATAGCTGCAGCCATGGGTTCTTCAATTAAATAAGCCTCCCTTGCACCCGCCTGCAATGTAGCCTCCTCTACCGCTCTTTTTTCCACCTCAGTAACTCCGGAAGGAACACTTACAACTACTCTAGGTTGTATCAATGTTCTTCTATAATAAACCTTTTTAATAAAATATTTCAACATACTTTGGGTTACGTCAAAATCCGCAATTACACCGTCTTTCATCGGTCTGATTGCAACTATGTTGCCCGGCGTTCTACCAATCATTTTCTTTGCATCTTCGCCTACGGATAATACTGTTTTTGTATCATTTTGGATTGCAACTACAGAAGGCTCATTGAGTACAATACCTTTCCCTCTAACATAAACCAATGTATTCGCTGTTCCCAAATCAATTCCCATATCACGTAAGAAAAACTTGAACACGCCCATATATAATACTCCTTCCTTTATATAACACTATATTATTTCCTTTTCTTTCATACTAAAATAAATTCCATCTCCTATAATTATATGATCCAATACATTTATTCCAATAATAGTTCCTGCCTCAATAAGCCTTTTTGTTATATTAATATCCTCCGTACTCGGTTTGGGGTCTCCACTTGGATGGTTATGTGCCAATATTATAGCGGAGCTGCTCCTCTTAATCGCTATATTAAACACCTCTCTAGGATGAACGATTGAAGCATTTAAACTGCCGATTGATATGTTTTCTATGGCAATCACATTATTCTTGGTATTTAACAATATAATATTGAAAATTTCTTTATTTAAATATCTCATTTCCTCCATTAACAGATTACTTATATCCTCGGGACCCTGTATTTTATAATTATTTACATTCGCTGTTAAGGCTATACGTTTTCCCAGTTCCACGGCGGCTATAACTTGAGATGCTTTTGCTAAGCCAATACCCTTTATTTGCATTAATTCCTCCATGGTGCAATTTGTGAGAGTTCTCAATCCTTCATTAGACATATTTAATATTCCCCTTGCCAAATCAATTGCTGTTTTATCTTTTGTCCCCGTAGATAATACTATCGCTAATAACTCTGCATTGGATAAGCTTTGGCACCCATAAGTGATCATTTTCTCCCTTGGCCGTTCACTTACGGGCATGTTTTTAATAGTAGTATATTCACAATAACCGCACATAATTAACCCACCTTTAAAATTTAAAGAAAATTTATGTTAAAATTATTATACAGCGCAACCCCTAATTTGAACACCGGTAATCCTACAACATTAAAATAATCACCTTCTATTTTTTCTATAAATAAAGAAGCCTTTCCCTGGATTGCGTAGGCACCGGCCTTACCTATATATTCGTCGGTTGCAATATAATTCCGAATCTCCTGATCTTTTAATTCCTTAAAATATACCCGGGTACTTTCATGATCGATAAATTGTTGTCCCATTAAACAGTCTATTATCGCAAATCCGGTAATAACCCTATGGGCTTTTCCCGAAAGAAATCTTAACATGTTATATGCATCATATTTATTTTGAGGCTTACCTAATATTTTA